>CAZPUI010000566.1:0-3902 GCA_964589695.1 uncultured Solibacteraceae bacterium
TCCCCGGCTGTGCCCCTGATGGAACCAGGCCAGGAAGCCGGGTTCCGCGAATGACCAAATCCTTTTCTCCGTGCCCAGCTCATGCCACGCATGCGTGGCATCTCCGTGTTTAACCTGCTCTTCGGTTGCGGCCGGAAGCCGCGCTGAGTTTAACCCGCTCTTCGGTTTGCAGCCGGAAGCCACGCTGTGCAGCTCAGGTTGATGTCCTATGGCCCCTATTCCCGGACCGCCTTCGAAAATCACTCAAGCTGTTTTCACACAGAGGCTTACCTTCGTCCCGGGGCAGCACTCGATCGAGCACCCGCCATGATGTGCCAGTGGGTGTCGCCCATGTTGGCCAGGAGCCGCTGCAGCTTGATGGATTCCGGCAGCATGCTGTTGCTCCAGACGGAAGCCGCCCGGGGGGCAACGTACTGATCCAGGGGCGTGTTCATGAAGTCGCCCAGGATCTGCATGGTGACCGAGCTCCCCTGGCCCGCACTGAAGGCCCGGGCGAAGGCATAGCTCCACCGGGTCTCGATCAGCATTCGGAACATCTCCCCCGGCTCATAGCGGGGGGCCAAGACCTCCACCACCGCCCCGGGCATATCCCGGCTCCCGCGCTTTCGCCGAACGCGAGGATCCTCCAGCACCACCTGCGGATCCGAGTTCCGCTCCAGGGACAAGGTCAACTCCGGAAAGACCCAGCAGAGCGCCCAGGGCTTCCCAGCATCCTCGGGGGCCTTGATCACCACCGTACCCCTGGCCGGCAGCCCCTGCCCCAGCAAGCCCATCCCCGCCTGCATCAGGCAGATCCCAAAGGCGTATGGCATCCGTTTTTTCATGGTAGCTCCAGCATGGTCCTCGCCACCCCAAGTGCAAGGGGCCTTCACATCTATGTGCCCGCCACCATCCAGGTTCCAGCGGTTGACGCTCCCCCGGGCCCCGATACACTGGAAGATCCCATGGGGCTGTAGCTCAGCTGGGAGAGCGCTGCAATCGCACTGCAGAGGTCGACGGTTCGATCCCGTTCAGCTCCACCAACACGCCGCCGCAAGGCGGCGTCTCCTTATCCGGGATCGAATCGTCGAGCTTGCGGTTCGGCCCGGTAGCGCCCCGTGCAGGCCGTCCGGGGGACGGCCGGAACGGATCAGGCGCGGGGCCAGAACCGCACCGAGGTTCGATCCCGTTCAGCTCCACCAACACGCCGCCTTCCGGCTTATGCTGAAAGCATGATCGGTCGCCTGCGGGGTTCCCTTCTCCAGAAACTGCCCAACCAGGCCCTCGTGGAATGCGGGGGGGTGGGCTATGTCTGCGCCATTTCCCTGGGCACCTACGGGCTGCTGCCGGAGGTGGGGGAGGAGGTCATCCTCCACGTGGAGACGCTCCTCCGGGAGAACGACCTCAGCCTGCTGGGGTTCTCCAGTCCCCAGGAGCGGGAGCTCTACCGTCAACTGGTGAAGGTGGAAGGGGTGGGACCGAAGCTGGCCCTGGCCGCCCTGGGGGCGCTGCCCCTGGGGGAGCTCATCCAGGCCATCCGCACCCGCACGATCACGACCCTGACCCGCATTCCCGGCATCGGCAAGAAGACCGCGGAAAAGCTCTGCTTCGTGCTCTCTGAGAAGCTGGGGGGTCTGGCGGGGCTTGACGGCCTGGGCACCACGGCTGAAGCCCTGGACGGCTGGGAGAATGACCTCCGCTCCGCCCTCACCAACCTGGGGTTCAAGGACGATGCCCTGACCCCCATCCTGGTCGAACTTCGGCCCCTCAAGCCGACCCTTCCCGAGGCCATCCGCATGGCCCTTCGAATGTTGCAACGATGAGCCAACGCATCCTCGCCACCTCTCCCCTCGTGGGCCCCCACCTCGCGGCCCTGGGCCAGCGCTTCCCCGACCTCTGCATCGCGCCCTTTGGCTCGGTGGCCTGGAAAATGGCCATTCCCACCGCCGAAGTCCTGGTGGTGCTCTTGTCCGAGCCCCTCTCGGTGCAGGACCTGGAGGCGGCCCCCCGCCTGAAGGCCATTGGCACCTATTCCGTGGGCATGAACCACCTGCCCCTGGAAGCCTGCAAGGCCCGGGGCATCACCGTGGTGAATACCCCGGGGGTACTCACGGATGCCACCGCGGACCTGGCCCTCACCCTGCTCCTGGCCCTCACCCGGCGGGTGGCGGAGGGTGAAGCCCTGGTGCGCTCGGGCATGTGGATGGGGTGGGCCCCGGATCAGCTGCTGGGCTTTGGTCTGGCGGGGAAGACCTGCGGCATCCTTGGTTCCGGCGCCATCGGCAAGGCATTCGCCCGCCGGGTTCAGGCCCTGGGCATGAAGCCCCTCTTCTGGGATCGCGAGGGCAAGCGGGCTCCGGTGGATTTCGGCACGGGGGCCGCCAAGCGGGTTCCCCTTGAACAGGTGCTGAGCAAGAGCGATGTCCTCAGCCTCCATTGCCCCCTCACGGACCAGACCCGGGACCTCCTCAACCGCGAGCGGCTGGCCATGCTGCCCCGGGGTGCCATCCTCATCAACACGGCCCGGGGCGGCATCCTGGATGAAGGGGCGGCCATCGCCATGCTCCACAGTGGTGCACTGGGTGGCGTGGGCCTGGATGTCTATGCAGGGGAACCCAAACTCAACCCCGAATGGCTCCTGAGTCCCAACGCGGTACTCCTGCCCCACCTGGGCAGCGCCACCCGGGAAACGCGGGAAGCCATGGCCAAAGTCCTGTGTGATGGCCTTGCCTGCGTCCTGGAGGCCTAGGGAAGCCGGTGCAATTGGGCTACCCTGGCATATTCGCAAGAGGTTCCACCATGCCTTGCCCCTGGCTCCGACATCTCGACCCTGACCTTGCCCTGTGCCGGGCACAAGCAGCCCAGAATCCGGCCCTTCGCTTTGACCTGGCCAGGGCCCTGAACACCCGAGGACGCCATGGGGAGGCTGCCAGCATCCTGGATCAGTTGCTGGCCGAGAACCGCAGTTTCGGAGATGCCTGGTTTGAACGCATCGTGGCCGTGGGCAATGGTTCGGGCCGTGAGGCCCTGGAGACCATCCATGCGGAGCTGGAGGCCCTGCGGGACGAAAACCCACAGGAGGCCTGCCATCGCCGGAACCTGGGCTATGTGCGCCTGCTCCAGCAGCGCCCCGAGGATGCGGAGCGTGCCCTACGCCAGGCCCTGGACCTCATGGGCCAGGACTGCCGCACCATGGAGCTCATGGGCCTCCTCTACCTCCAGCGGGAGCAGGCGCCCGAAGCCAAGAACTGGCTGCTCCGGGCCCTGACCCTCCAGCCCAGGGACGCCCGCACCCTCCGCCTGCTGGGACTCACCTGCGAGCAGATCGGCGACCTGAAATCCGCCGAAACCCAGCTGGCCGCCGCCTTGGACCTCGAGCCCTGCTATTTCTGGGGCTGGCACAGCCTGGGCGAGATGCTCCTGCGCAAGGGCAGCATGGAACTGGGCCTGCAGTGCATCCATCGGGCCCGCAGCCTCTGCCCCCATGAGCCCGCCAGCAGCTTCATCCTGTGCGAACTCTATTCCGAACAGGGTCACCTGGAACTGGCCCAGGGGGAGCTCCACATCCTCACCAGCCTGGCCCCCGATGCTCCGATCCTGGCGGAAGCCTATGGGTTGCTTGGGGAGATCCGGCGGGACATGGGCGACACCGAAGGTGCCGTGAGCTATTTCAGCCTGGCCACGGAAACGGATACCGAGGCCGCCAATCCCTGGGTCGCCCTGGGGGACATCGCCCGTGGCGAGAAGCGCTTCGAGGATGCCAAGCGCTGCTATCAGGAGTCCCTGGCTCGGGATCCCGAAGCCGCCGACATCCATGTCCAGCTGGGTTACGTGCTGCTCAAGCTGGGCCACGTGGACCACGCCGAAGCAAGCTTCCTGAAGGCCTTGGAACTGGATCCCTCGGAGTACAGCGCCTACCTGGG
>CAZPUI010000567.1:0-3897 GCA_964589695.1 uncultured Solibacteraceae bacterium
AGCGGAGCACGCATGCGTGCGCAGCGGTCCGCCGCAGGCGGATTCCCGGGCGCAACAGGGCCGGCCACGCGCTCAGCACGCAGCAGTCCGCCGCTGAAAGTCGCCTGGTCCCCACCGCACTTCCGCTCCGAAGGGCCCGTAGGGCGGGGATTCGTCTGGGAGCCCCGTCCTATTTACAGTCGTTTTACAGTCTCCCTCGGCGTTTCACCCTACCTTCTCCCTGAGAGGCCAACTTGCTCCTGCATCCCTGCGCTGATGCGGGCTTCGCGAAGTGCGCCCATGGAGGAAACCATGCATCGACGTTCGAAATCCTGGTGGATCGGCATCCTGATGGCGGCGGGCCTGGGGACCCCCGGCTGGACCCAGTCCAGCCTTGGTGCCTTTCTTGGGAAGACCCGCATTCTGGGCGCCCTCACCAAGGACAACCTCACCGTGACGGCGGTGCTCTCGGAAGGGGGAGAATCCAGTTCTTCATCCATCAAGACGCTGGACGAGGTCATGCCCACGGGAAAGCTCGTCATCACCGAGACCTCCAAGGACGGCACGGTGAACACCATCCTGCTGCGCAACAACTCAGACCACATGGTCTTTGTCATGGCGGGGGAGATCCTCAGCGGCGCCAAACAGGACCGCATCCTCCAGCAGGATGTGCTGCTGGCACCCAGGGCCCAGCCCATCGCCGTGGCGGCCTTCTGCGTGGAGCATGGGCGCTGGAACGCCCGGAGCGCCAGCTTTGACTCGGAGCGGATGAACGCCCCCGTGAGCGTGCGGCAACAAGCCAAGGGCACCGCCTCCCAGGGCGCAGTCTGGAGCGCGGTGGCACAGAACAACGCCGGGCTGGCCGCAGGGTCTTCCTCCGGCACCCTGGCGAGCACCTACAAGACCGGCCGCATGGTCACGGAGCGGGATCCCTACGTGAAGGCCCTGGAAGCCTTAAGGAAGAGCCATCCCAGCGCCACGGGTGTGGTGGTGCAGGTGAATGGAAAGGTGGTCTGCGCGGATCTCTTCGGGGACTCGAGCCTCCTGTGGCGGCTCTGGCCCAAGCTGATGGATTCGTACATCGCCGAGGCCATTCGGCTGGAGAAGGAGAAGCCTGCGGGACCCGCCACGCCGGAGGCTCTCCTCGCCCTCACCACGAAGGCCTCCCTGACCCTAGGGGAGGGGACCGGCATCGGCAAGGTGCTCCACGTCACGGGTACCGGCGTGAAGGGAAGCGGCATCGCCCTCACCGCCCCGGTTCACGTGGATCTCTTCTCCTGGACCGGCGACGCGGCTCACACTGCGTCAAACCAGCATCTCCTGAGTTCGATGCCCCTCATCCGCAACCAATGATTACACTCTGAGCACACCCCCGAGCCTCCATGCGCATCCTCACGGTCGAAGACGATCCCTCCATCCGACGCGGCATCCTCCACAGCCTGCGGTTCAATGGCTTTGATGTGGCCGAGGCAGGGGATGGGACCACGGGCTTGGAACTCGCCCAGAAGCTGGACTACGACCTGCTGCTGCTGGACCTTGTGTTGCCCGGCGTGGAGGGCCTGGAGATCCTTCGCGCCGTGCGCCGCCAGTCCAGCCACGTTCCCGTGATCATCTTGACGGCCCGGGGCGACGAGGAGGACCGGGTTCGGGGCCTGGAGCTTGGGGCGGATGACTACGTGGTGAAGCCCTTCAGTGTCCGGGAGCTCCTGGCGCGCATCGAAGCGGTGCTGCGGCGGTCTCCCTCCCGGCCTGCGGAGCCCCTCCAGCTGCCCATCCCAGGTGGCGTCCTCGATCTGGGCCAGCGCGCACTGCTGTTCGAGGGCGAGGAGCCCAGTCCCCTCTCGGAGCGAGAAGCCACACTGCTGGCCTATCTGGTACGCCACGCAGGCCGGGCCGTCTCCCGGGATGAACTGCTGGCCCGGGTCTGGCACCTGAACCCCGAAGCCATCTCCACCCGTACCGTCGATATGCACATCGTGCGCTTGCGAGAAAAACTGCGAGATGCCGCCCGCATCTCCACGGTGTGGGGGCGGGGCTACCGCTTCGAAGTCCCATGAGCCGCGTGGTCCGCACCTGGGTGGTCTTTGTCGTGGCCGTGGGACTGGGTATTGCGGCCATGGGGTGGGTGACCCGGGCAGCCCTGAACCTGGAACGCCGGGAGGCCCAGATCCAATCCCAGGCGGTCCTCGAAGAGCGGGTGCGCCTGGCCCTCTGGCGCATGGAGAGCATCTTGGCGCCCCTCATCGCCCAGGAGGCCGCTCGACCCGCGGCCCACTACCACGCCTTCCTGCCTGTGGATCGCTTCTTTGACAACCAGCTCAGGCCCATGGAAGGAAACCTCGTGTGGCTGCCTTCGCCCCTGCAGGAACTGGGGGTGCCCCATGTGCGCCTCCACTTCCAAGTGGACAGCCAGGGGCGCTGGACCAGTCCCCGCAGCAATCCTGATCCCAGAACCTCACTGGGTGCGCTCCAGGGCCAGGTCCATCGCGATGCCCTGCTGGCCTCCCTCCAACCCTTGGAACGCCCTGAGGCGCCGGCCTGGACGCTGGCGCAACCGAAGGTGCCGGTCGCCCCCCCGCCCGTACAGCCACCCGCTGTGGCCTTGGAGCCTCGCTCCCAGCAGGCCATGAACGCCGCAGAATTCGAGGTGCGGCAGAACTACGGGATGCTAAATGCGGCATCGAACGCCTTCATCCCTTTTAAGCCTCCGGCCCTACGAGGTATTCCCACGTCCAGGGCCACGCGGGAAGGCCCCTTCCAGCCTTACTGGGCGGGAGAGCACCTGCTGCTGGTACGCAGGGCCTGGATCGGTTCCGCGAGCTGCGTCCAGGGCTGCTGGCTGGATTGGCCCGGTCTTCGGTCCACCCTCAAAGGGTCCATTGCCGATCTGCTGCCCAATGCGGATCTTTATCCCGCAGGAGCCGAGGCCCGGCCCGAGCGGAGGCTGGCGGGTCTGCCCCTGCGTCTGGAGACAGGATCGGTCCTTTTTGGGGTCCCAGGCGGACTCACACCGCTGCGTTTGGCCCTCCTTATGGGATGGGGCTGCGCCCTCCTGGGGGGCATCGCCATTGCGGTGCTCTTGCAGCAGGCCCTGGCCTTGAGCGAGCGGCGGGGGGCCTTCGTATCCGCCGTCACCCATGAGCTGCGGACCCCCCTGACCACCTTTCGCATGTACGCCGAAATGCTGGCCATGGGGATGGTCCAGGATCCAAAGGAACTCCAGAGTTTTCACGACACCCTGGTGGTGGAATCGGACCGCCTGGATCACCTGGTGAAGAACGTGCTGGCCTATGCCCGACTGGAATCCACCCGCCCTCCCTCCGCACGGCTGGAGCTGACACTCGAAGATCTCCTGACCCGCTCCCTGGAACGCCTTTCGGAGCGGGCCTCCCAGGCGGATTTCGAACTGGTCCTGGATCTCAGTCCCGAGGTGGCGGCCAGCTGTGTGCGCACCGACCCCGGTCCCATGGAGCAGATACTCTTCAACCTGGTGGACAACGCCTGCAAATACGCCGCCTCAGGCGTTCCCCGTGCGATCCACCTCACGGCAGTCCTGGAACCCAAGGCCGTGCACCTCCAGGTGCGGGACCATGGCCCCGGTGTGGATGCCCGCGTGCGGGCCCGGCTCTTCACCCCCTTCAGCAAGTCGGCGGAGGATGCTGCCACCTCCGCCCCCGGCGTGGGACTGGGGCTATCGCTCTCGCGGCGGCTGGCCCGGAGCCTGGGAGGAGACCTCACCCACGACGCCAAGGTGCGGGAGGGCGCCCGTTTCGTGCTCACCTTGCCGAGGGTGGCTTCCTAAGGGCCTCGGTGTCACCACCTTCTGCCAGGCTCAGTTGGCCATTTTGATCCTGGCGAACAGCAGGACCACCGCAAGGTCTTCCAGGGTATCGACCCCGAAGCGGACACCGGTTCCTT
>CAZPUI010000568.1:0-3893 GCA_964589695.1 uncultured Solibacteraceae bacterium
GCGCCTCCTGGCGGAGCATCTGGGGGGCCGATGGCCCTTGCTGTTGCTGGGGACCGGGGTGGACAACACCCTGCTCTTCGAACTGGGCCGGAGCCTTCGGGCCGTGGGCACCTTCCTGCTCGCGGAGCAGGGAAGCGCCTTCTTTCCACGGCTGGTGAAAGGGATCCTGCGGCGCCTGGAGGCTTCCGAGGCTACTTGGGGCCCCGCAGCCACCGGGCCGCGGTGAAGGCATCCCCCAGCTCCAGCCGATCCACCACCTCCATGCCCTTCATCACCCGGCCCAGGGCGGTGAAGTCCCCCTCGTTGTGGGGCTGGGGCGTACTGGCCAGGGTGTAGCCCGGTCGACCGGTGTCCAGGCCGGCGGAGGCCCAACTGAGGTTGGCCCGGGTCAGGCCCAAGCGGTTGACCTCGTCCCGGAGGGTGATGTCCTCGCGGATAGGCCTCTGCTGAACCACGAAGTTGGGGACCACCCGCCCGAAGGCGGGGCCCACCAGCTCCCCCGAGGCCATCACGCGCTCAAGGTGGTCCATGGCCAGGGGGGCCTCTGAAGCGAACAGCTCAATTTCGAGGGGACCCTTGGGGGTTTCCCATAGGACCCGGGGCTTTTCCCCTGCGAGCCCGGGCACGACCCAGCGCTCCACCAAGCGCAGGTAGTCCGCCTCGGTCCTGGGGGGCACGGGGGCGGGTTTGGGGGCGGGGATGGGGAGCAGGGCCTTGTGGGCGGGGTCCGCACTCCAGGCCTCCAGCCGGGCCGCACCCTGGGGTCCCAGCCGCTTGAGGCTGGCCATGGCCGAGGACCGGGCGAAGGCATTGGGGCTTTCCAGGAGGGCCAGGGCGGGCTCCAGGGCCGCTTCGGGGGCGAGGGTTGCCAGGGGGCCCAACGCCGCCAACCTGAGGGCCAGGGGGCGGTCGGGTTCCAGGGACTTCACCAGGTGGGGCACCACCTCCGCGCCCCGGGACTTGAAGCGACCCAGGGCTTCGGCGGCCGACACGGACAGCCAGGTGTCGGGATCCTCCTGGGCCTTGAGCACCGCCTGGAAGGAGGCTTCGTCGTCGTACTGCACGAGGGTTCGGAGGGCCTCGGTGCGCACCCGGCGGTCGGGGTCGGCGAGGGCCTCGCGGAGCCGGGCCCCGGTGGTGCTGCGGTCCAGCCCCGCTTCATCCACCAGGGCCGGCGCCAGGCCCCTCACGGCCCAGAAGCGCACCTCGGCACTGGGGTCCTCGGTCAGCTTCAGAAGGGTGGGGACGGCCCTGGGATTACGGGGCCGGAAGAGGGCCCAGGTGGCGTGGACGCGGGTCTCCACATCGGGAGAACCGACCCAGCGCAGTACGGGGGCCAGGTCCTCCCGGGTGGTGAAGCGTCCCAGGGCGAGGAGGGCCTCCCCGACCGAGGGTCCAGCCTGGGGAGGCGCCTTGAGGAGGAAGTCCGCCAAGGCCTTCCAGGCCTCGGGGCCCCGGAGTTTGCCCAGGGAACGGGCGGCTTCCCGGGCCACTTCCGGCGGGGTCTTCCCACCCGCCAGGAGGGAACTCAGCCAGGGCACGCTGGAAGGATCCTTGAGCTGACCATAGGCGAAGGCCACCGTGGCCAGGATCTCGCGGTCGGGATCCTTGCGCAGGCCCTGGAGCAACAGGCTGCCCCTGGGATTCACGATCCGGGCCACCGCCAGCACCGCCCTTCGGCGCACCTCGGGGTGCCGGGCCTTCAGGAGGCGGTTCAGCGTCCCTTCCTCGAAGCTGCGTTGGTCCTCCAGCCTCAGGAGGGTGGCGAGGTCGGCACGCTCCGCGTGGGAGAGGGGTCGGGGCTTGGCGGGGACCCCGGCCATCAGGGCGGGGATGAGGGCCAAGTGCACGCAGGCCGGGGGAAGGATGCGCATGTGAGGCTCCGGGGCTGAGGGTGGGGACCCGGTTCATCCTACAACCACTCATGGCACCCCACGGAGCCTGTGGAAGACCTAATGGAAGACCGACGAGATGAGGCCCCCTAGCCAGCCCAGCAGGAGCCAGAAGCATAGGCCCAGGGCCGCCACCAGGAGCAGAATGTAAAGACCACTGAAGACCTTCTGGAGCAGGGAGCGGTGCTTCTGGGCCACCCGATGGCTGGGGAGAAGCCCCGTCCAGTGGCACCCGTCGCAGGACCAGCGCAGGCTGGGGTAGACCAGGCTCCAGAGCCGGTCCAGGGGTCTACGATGCACCATTGAAATGGGCCCTCTGCAGGAAGGGCAGACATGTTTGTGTTCCATGGGAAGGATCCTAGGGGGGGGACCAGGATAGCCGATTACAAGCCTCGCGCCCATTCGGGGCGCAGGGCCACCTGGCCCGCCAGGGCTTCGTCCAGCAGGGCCAGGAGGCCCTCCCGATCCCGGGGCAGCCTTCCGGCGATGGGCAGGTGGTTCGAGGCATGGTTGGACCGGAAGATGGCTCCGGTGGGCCGACATTCCTCCAGGAACCACCTCAGTTCCTGGAGCAGGCCGGTCACCTCGGGCAGTGCGAAGCCCCCCCGGGCCTGGAGCCGTTCAAGGGGGGAGCCTGGCACCACCGTCAGGGTGAGGGTGGACAGGAAGCGGGGGTCCATGGCCGTGGCCAGGCGACCCGAGGCCCGGGCGTGGGTCTCGCTCCGTTCCTGGCCCCCGGCCCCCAGGAGGAACATCAGGCTCTGCTTCAGCCCGGCCCCATGGGCCCGGCGGCTGGCCTCAAGGTGGTCCTCCACCGTGGCGCCCTTGGCCAGGCGGCGCAGGGTTTCGTCATCCCCGGATTCGGGGCCCAGGTACAGGAGGGCCAATCCCAATTCCCGCAGCCGGCGCAGCTCCTCCGGGGAGCTCTCCAGCAGGTTCCGGGCGGAGGCGTAGGTGCTCACCCGCTGAAGGCCCGGGAAGGCCAGGGCCAGTTCACGGAGAAGGGGTTCCCAGACCTCCATGGGCATGGCCAGGGGATCCCCATCCGCCACGAAGACCTTGCCCACCTGGGGGCCGAAGCGCCGCCCCGCCTCGCGGATGTCCTCCAGGATGTCCGCCAGGGGACGCACCGTGTAGCGCTTGGTGCGGTACATGGCGCAGAAGGTGCACGCGTTCCAGGAACACCCCAGGGTGGCCTGCAGGATGAAGGATTCCCCTTCGCTGGGGGGACGGAAGAGGGGTTCGTGGTAGCGCATGGAGTTCCTACCAAGTCTTGAAATTTTGAATCCGCAGGCTGGTCAACAGGGTGTGCTCGGTCGAGTGGGTGGAAAGCAAGTGGGGTTGCGAATCCGGGATCTTTCATTGTAGGGGGTGTAGCCACGTCCCAGTCCCCGAACCCTGGGGCGCGCCTCTGTCACAATACGAGGCATCAGCCCCCGGAGTCTTCATGCGCCCTGCGGTCCTTCTCCTTCTGCTTTCCGCCCAGACCCTCACCCTGTCGGCCCAGAATCCTGCGGCCTGGAAGGCCCGGGCCCAGCGGGTCACCATCACCCGGGACACCTGGGGCATTCCCCATGTCCAGGGGAAGACGGATGCGGATGTGGTCTTCGGCTTGATGTACGCCCAGGCGGAGGATGACTTCCCCCGCATTGAAACGAACTACCTGAACGCCCTGGGCCGGCTGGCGGGGGCGGAGGGACCCGCGGCCATCCCCAAGGACCTGCGCATGAAGCTCTTCATCGATCCCGCGCGGCTCAAGGTCCTCTACCGCCAGGCCCCGGCCTGGCTCCGGAACCTCATGGACGCCTGGGCGGAGGGTCTGAACTACTACCTCCACACCCACCCCCAGGTGAGCCCCCGGGTGATCAAGCGTTTCGAACCCTGGATGGCCCTGAGCTTCAGCGAGGGCAGCATCGGCGGAGACATCGAGAAGATCAGCCTCACGCAGTTGGAGGCCTTCTACGGGAAGGTGCCTCCACAAGTGGCGGCGGCGCAACTGGA
>CAZPUI010000569.1:0-3877 GCA_964589695.1 uncultured Solibacteraceae bacterium
AACCAGGGACTTCTACCGTGTGAAGATAGCACTCTACCGCTGAGTTATACGCCCACGGGCCTTACAGTCTAGCAGGGCCGAGGCGCCTGTCCACGGGTTTTCTTCAGGCCCACCCCTCCTGAGGTTGACCATCAGGCAAGGGCCTCCTTGAGGGCCGAGGCCAACCGGGTCGCATCCTGGATACGGATGCCACAGAGGCCCACCCGCAAGCCCTCGGGGAGGGGAACCACGAAGACCCCGCGTTCCTTGAGGCGGGCATTCACCGTGCCAGGGTCCGCCACCCGCAGGGTGACGAAGAAGCCGCCCTTCCAGGGGGCGCCGGGCAGGCCCTCGGCCCGGAGGGCTTCATCCAAGGCCTTGGCTCGGGCCGTGAGCACTTCGCTCCAGTGGCGGTGTTCCGCCGCCAGGGCCTCCTGGGCCTTGCCGTCCTTCATGAGGCGCAGCAGCACGGAATGGGGGGCCCGGGCGCAGTTGGAGTAGTTGCCACGACAGGACTGGGCCAGGGCCGCCTGGAGCTCGGAAGCTGGGCACCAGGGGAAGACCAGGGCCCCGGCGCGCCCTCCGTACAGGGTGAAGCTCTTGGACAGGGAGAGGGAGGCGCCCACCAGCACCTTGCCTTGGGAAGCGAAATGGGCGTAGTGGTCCAAGGCCTCCCGCACATGCCCTGGGTCGGCGGTGTAGTCCAGGTAGGCGCAGTCCAGGAGCAGGGTGATGGGCCCAAACGGGGTCAGGCGGAGCGGCAGGTCCATGAGGGCCTGGCGATCCTCCCGGGTCAGACTATGGCCCGTGGGGTTGTGGCAGGGATCATTCAGCCAGAGGAGCAGGCGCCCCTGGTTCTCCAGCAGGGTTCGGGCGGCCGCCTCCCAGGCCTCCACGTCCAGGGATTCGCCCGCCTGGGGGAAGGGCGCGGTGGCGATGTGCACCTGGTTCTCGGAGCTGATGGTGCGATAGGGGCCCCAGAAGGGGGCAGCCGTGAGCAGGGTCTGCCCTGGTTCCAGGAAGTTGCGGATGGACAGCATCAAGGCCCCGCTGCCCCCGGGGGTGGCGCAGCCTGCACCGTGGGAGCTCAGGGTCGGCCAGTGGCGCTGGGTCAGGGCCTTGAGGTAGGCGGGGTCCCCGGCGATGGGGGTGTAGGGTGCGATCTCCAGCGGCTCCAGCTCCCGCCACAGGCGCAGAATGCTGTCGTGGATGACCAAGTGCCCCGTATCGTCCAGCAGGGCGCCGATGGTGGCATTGAGGACATCCTCCCCTGCCTGCTTGCGGCGCACGGCCTCGGCATTGGCCATGAAGATGGGGTCATCGCCGGTGAAGGCTCTCCGGGTGGGGATCAGGTGTTCGAGCATGGTGCCTCCTGGGGAAGGATCTCTCCGACTGTAGCCTGAAGGCGCATGGGACCCCATCGGGGCAGGCCTTGCGGAAAGGAGGTCCCCCGGCTCTACTGGCCCTGGAGGTCTCCAATGCTGCATTCCTTCCAGGGCATGGTTCCCCGTCTCGGGGCCCGGGTCTTCATCGCCCCTACGGCCACGGTGCTCGGCGATGTGGAGATCGGGGAGGACGCCAGCATCTGGTTCAACTGTGTGGTGCGGGGGGATGTGAACTGGGTGCGCATCGGAGCCAGGACCAATATCCAGGACATGTGCTGCCTGCATGTGACCAACGGGCGCTTCCCCCTCTTGATCGAGGAGGAAGTTTCCCTTGCCCACAACGTGATGGTGCACGGCTGCACCCTCCGCCGGGGCGCCCTGGTGGGGATGAGCAGCACGATCATGGATGGCGCCGAGGTCGGTGAGGGTTGCCTGGTGGCCGCGGGATCCCTGCTGAGGGAGGGCTTCCAGGCGCCTCCCCATACCCTGGTGGCAGGCTGGCCCGCCACCGTGAAGCGGGACCTGGGGCCGGAGCAGCGCGCGCTGGTGGCCAGCATCTGGACGCGCTACGTGCGCTACAAGGACGCCTATTTTGCCGACGGCTGGGCTCCCGCCACCCCGCCCTTCCTCGTGGATCCCCAGCCCACCTTCGCAGAAGGTCATCTGGCACCGTGACCTTTCCCGGAATCTTGGGCTAGACTCGAACCACCCCCTTCCACCGCGGACCCATGACACCCCACCTCCTCCTCCGTGCCCACACCGATCAGCGCCTGGGACTAGGCCATGTCTCCAGGGCTTTCTCGATACATGAAGCCTGGACCGCCCTGGGCGGTACCGCCGAACTGGCGGTGTCCGGCGATGTCCGTGCCCGTTCCCTGGGGGAAGGGCGTCATCCCTGGAACGATGAGCCCCTTCCCCTTCCCGCCCACTACCTGGGTGAGGACCTGGGTGCCCCCGTGCCCGAGGCGCTCAAGGCGAAGGCCCAGGTGGCCCTCCTGGACCTCTGGGATACACGACCTGAGCACATTGCGGGTCTTCGACCCCTGAAGGTGGGGGTGCTCGAGGACGAGGGGGAGGGCCATGAGGCTGCGGACCTGCTCTTCCAGCCCTACCTGGAGGGTGTGAGTTGGCCCCAGGGACCGGTCCGCAACGAGCGGGGTCGCAAGCTCAAGCCCTTCGAGACCGTGCGGGGCCAGTGCCTGGTCCTGCGGGGGGCCGCCTACATCGTGGTGGACTCCGAGATCCCCCGGCTGCGTCCCAAGCGGGAGCCCCTTCAGCCCCTGGTGGTTCATAAGCTTCTGGTGACCTTTGGGGGCACCGATGGTCCGGGCCTCAGCCAGCGGGGTTTTGAGGTGCTGCGCCGCCTGCTGGCGGAACAGTCCTGGGCGGGGGTGTGCACCCTGGTGGCGCCCAGGGGGGTGCGGGGGGAAGGGGTGCCTGGCCTCACGGTGGTGGAGAGCCTGCCGAGGCTCTCCCGTCGCATCATGGACTTCGATGCCGTCTGGTGCGCGGGAGGGGTGACCCTCGTGAATGCCGCCTGCCTGGGGGTGCCCGCGGCGGCCTGGGGTCAGAACGAACGCCAGCACCTGGCCATCTCGGACCTGGCGGCGGCCAATGCATGTTTCAACCTGGGGCTGGGGCCCGAGGAGGACCTGGACCACACGGTGTCTGCCCTGGCCCAGTGGCTGGGGCCCGAGGGCCAGGACAACCGTCAAGAGCAGACCCGGGACGGGAGGCTTCTCGTCGATGGCGGTGGAGCCGCGCGGATTGCCAAGGCCCTGTGGGATCTGGTCCAGTAATCGACCTTGACCTTCTGCCATTCCAGCGTTAAGGTGGTCCTTCTGTGTCCCCAAAGCCCCTGGGGGTTCAGAGCGCACTTCACCCTTTCCGTCGTCAACATTGGAGTTTGGCCATGAGCACCTTTTTCCCCAAGGGCCAGGAAGCCATCGAGCGCAAGTGGTACGTCGTGGATGCCGCGGGTCTTCCCGTGGGTCGTCTGAGCACCGTTGTGGCCGATGTCCTCTCGGGCAAGAACAAGCCCACCTGGACCCCCTTCCTGGACACCGGCGATCACGTCATCGTCATTAACGCCGCCAAGGCCATCTTCACGGGCAAGAAAACGTCCCAGAAGTTCTACCGGCGCACCACCACCCAGCCCGGCTCCATGGTCGAGGTGCGGGCGGATGTCATGGCCAGGACCTTCCCCATCCGGATCATCGAGTCCGCCGTCAAGGGCATGCTCCCCAAGGGCCCCCTTGGGCGGCACATGTATCGCAAGCTCAAGGTTTACGAGGGCGCCGAGCACCAGCAGGAAGCCCAGAAGCCTGAGAACCTGACCATCAAGCTGTAATCTGATCGAGGCACACTATGGCGATTCAACAGCAGTATGGAACCGGTCACTGCGCGACCTGCGCTGCCCGAGTCTTCCTTCGTCCCGGAACCGGCCAGGTCCCCGTCGATGGGCGTGAGATCGCGCACACCTTCCCAAAACCCGTGCCCCGCATGGTTGTGAA
>CAZPUI010000570.1:0-3873 GCA_964589695.1 uncultured Solibacteraceae bacterium
CAAGGTTCAGTTCGGTGAGGCAGTCCTCGTCCGCCAGAAAGGCGCGACTCAGGAGGGCAATCACCACATCGCAGGCCTTCAAGTGGGCGCGACGTTCCGCCTGGCGGTTTTCGCCGATGGCGATATCGCCTGCGTGCCAGGCGTTGTAGGCGTAGCGCTTGGAAACCTTCAAATGGCCCTTCAGGTGATCGAGGAAGACCCGTGCTCCGGCCAGATCGGCCGAGGCGACACAGGCGCAAACCTCCACGAACCGCTTGCCGTCTTCCATGGCCTTGCCGACGTTGAGGAGGGCTTCACCCGTGGTGGACACGCCTTCGGCGCGAATGATGGGACCCCCGATCTGCTCGGCGGTGCGTTGGCTGAAGGCGGTGAGCTGGGCTTCGGCCAGGTCGGGCCCTTCGAACCAGCAGCGCCGATCTTCGGGCGCACTGCGTTTCTTTGAGTCCACCTGGAAGGTCAGGGCGAGTTCGGCCTCCCTGGCCTTTGCGTTGAATCGGCTGCGGAAGGTGCGCAGAAGGGCCTGGGGATCCTGGGTGGCGCTGCCCTGGGCCAGGACCTCCAGCGCGGCGGAAAGGGGGGCCTGGTGGGTGGCCGGATCAAAGCGGGTCAGTAGGGTTTCCAGGCGGTCAGCATCGGCCTTGGGGAGGGTTTCGTGCAGCTTGGGCAGGTAGCATTCGCGGAGGCGGTCGATGGGCAGGGGCTGCGGCGTGGACATGGCGGGCCTCAGGCGATGAGCTTGCGCAGACGGCGTTCGACCTGATCGAAGAGCTCCAGGACGAATCCATCCTTGGCACTGGCGTCCCTGCAGTCTTGGAAGGCCCTTCGGTGGCCATTCTGGCGGGTCTGGAAATAGATCTGGGCCTGGTCCAGGCCCATGAGGTCGTGATGCTTGAAATCCACATCCTTCAGGAGCACCGGGAAGATGGGCTTGGTACCCATGGCCGGGAGTTCCACATCCTTGATGAAGGCCGAGCCCAGGAATGCCGGGCTCAGCAGAAGCAGGCCGAAATCGGATTCAACTAGGGCCGTTTCGATTTCATGGCGCCAGGCCTCTCCCACCAGCAGGGCGATGTCGCGCCAGAGCCGATGGTCAAAAGCCTTGGAGGGTGTGGCCTGCTGGCGAAAGCTGTCCATGAACGCCTTTGCGAGGCGGGTGTCGGCGTGGGCGTAGCTCACGAAAAAGGAAGCGGGTTTTCGCATGAAAACCTCCTTGGCTTGGAGTTTAGGACCCAGGCCAGGGATGTCAATACGATTTATGCGATATCTGTTCGATGTTGTTTTGGACTTCTTTCCCGGCTTCTTGAGGTGGGTGAGGAACTGCTCCACCTGGTCCACATCGACGTCCCGGATAGGGGCAGCTAGCGCTTAATGTCCCGGTACTTTGCCGGCGTCGTATTCAGGCGGGTGCGGAACACGTGCCCGAGGTATTCCTGGTGGGTGAAGCCGCTGCGTTCGGCCACCTCCACCAGGCTGAGGTCCGTTTCCTGCAGGAGGGTGCAGGCCCTTTGGAGGCGGGCCTCCAGAATGGCGGTGTGGATGGTGGTGCCCAGGTGCTGCCGGAAGCGTCGCTGGAGCACGCTGCGGGAGAGGGCCACGCTGCGGGCCAGGGTGTCGACATCCAGGCCCAGGTGGGCGGCCTGGCGGATGAGGCCCAGGGCCTGGGCCACCTGGCGGTCCGCCACGGCCCGCAGGCCCGTGGAAAGCCGGGACGTGATGCCCTCGGGTGCAATGCGACGAGGTTCCCGGGGGGCGGTCTGGCCCCGCAGGAGCCCCTCCAACAGGCTGGCGGCGGCGTACCCCACTCCTTCGTGACCCGCACGGAGGCTGGACAGAGGGGGATCGCAGACCTCGCAGAGGGCCTGGTCATCGTCCACCCCCAGGACCCCGACTTCACCGGGACTCACGGCCCCCGCCCGGCGGCAGGCCTCGAAGAAAGTGGGCCCCAACTGATCGCTGCCCAGGAGCACCCCACAGGGCTTGGCCAGCCGGGTCACCCACTGGGCCAGGTCATCCGCCACCCGTTCCCAGGCCGGTTGATGGCCTTCCACGTCGTGGACCTCCAGGCCGAGGCCCTCCTGGACCAGACGTTCCCGGAAGCGATCCCGGCGCGCCTCCGACCAGTTGAGTCCCCGGAGGCCCACGAAGCCGAAGTGCCTGAAGCCCAGGGCCAGGAGGTGCTCGGCGGCCAGGTCCGCCAGGGCCCCGTCGTCCACATGCACCAAGGGAAAGCCCGTCTCCCCCACCTCCCCCAGCACATCCACCACCGGAAGGCCCGTGGCCCGGAGCTGCTGGGCCATGGCCCGGCTCTGTACCCGGGCGATGATGCCCTGGCCCTCCCAGCCGTCCAGCCAGTGGGGCAGGGCGCTCTCCAGGCTCCGGGGCTCGATGTACAGCGCCCAGGGCTGGTGCTCCCGCACCCATCGGGCCACCCCCCGGAGGATGTCCCGTCCCGAGGCCAGGGAGGTCTCCACCAGGAGGGCCACGTGGGGGCGAAGGCTGAATTCCGAGGGGGAGGGGCGCATGGGATGACCTGATTTCTACAACGATTGACCGCATCTGTCCGGTGGAAGGGGGCTGGCCTGGATATCCTCACCCAGGATCCCGGGATTTCTTCGGCCATACCGGGATGCTCATCTTCCTACAACCTTCCCTTCCCGGGAGTCCCATGTCCCCCACCCACTCCGAGTCCCCGAAGCAGCGCGTGGTCCAGGCCTTCCGCGACCAGTTCGGGGAGCCCGCCATGGTGGTGCGCGGGCCTGGGCGGGTGAACCTCATCGGCGAACACACGGACTACAACCAGGGTTTCGTCCTGCCCGCGGCGGTGGACAAGGCCATCTGGCTGGCCCTGCGGCCCCGGCAGGACGGGCGTCTGCGGGCCTTCAGCACCGACCTGGGAGGGGGGCTGGAGCGGGACCTGGGGGACTTGGCCCGCTCCGAAGTGACCTGGGCCAACTACCTGCTGGGGATCCTTTCGGAGCTGACCCGGGACGGTCACAGACTCGGGGGGGTGGACGTGGTGTTCGGTGGAGACCTGCCCATCGGCAGCGGCATGTCCTCCTCTGCGGCCCTGGAGTGCGGCTTTGCCTTCGGGTTGAATGCGCTCTTCGGACTGGGCCTGGGGGCCGTGGACCTGGCCCTGCTGGGGCAGCGGGCGGAGAACCGCTTCGTGGGGGTGAACTGCGGAATCATGGACCAGTTCGCCTCCGTGCTGGGGCGGGAGGGCAATCTCCTGCGCCTGGACTGCCGGGACCTGACGTGCTCCTTCGTGCCCTTCGGCCGAGAGGATCTCCGCCTGGTGCTCTGCGACACCCAGGTGCGCCGGGCCCTGGCGGCGGGCAGTGCCTACAATGCGCGCCGCGCCCAGTGCGAGGCCGTGGCCGCGGGGCTGGGACTTCCCAGCCTGCGGGAAGCCACGGCGGAGCTCCTGGAAGCCCATGCCGGAGCCTTCGATCCCGAGAGCCTGCGCCGCTGTGCCTACGTGGTGGCGGAGAACGGACGGGTGCGGGAGGCCTGCGAGGCCCTGGGAAGGGGCGACTTCCAGACCTTCGGGGCCCTCATGAACGCCAGCCACGCGGGGCTGAGCCGGGAGTACGAGGTGAGCTGCGAGGAGCTGGATGTCCTGGCGGAGGCCGCCCAGGCCCTCCCCGGGGTGCTGGGCAGTCGCATGATGGGGGCGGGCTTCGGGGGTTGCACCCTCAACCTGGTGGAGGGGGGCGCCCTGGCGGACTTCCGGGGGGGGATGGGGGAGGTTTTCGGCCCGCGGCTCGGGAAGGAACCAGTGCTCCACGTCTGCCGCCTACCGGGGGGGCCCTCCCGGGTGGGGGTGGCCTGATGGACGCGTACAGCCGCGTGCAGGCGGCCAGGGCGAAGGGC
>CAZPUI010000571.1:0-3860 GCA_964589695.1 uncultured Solibacteraceae bacterium
GCCTCAAAGCCACGCAACGGATCCGCGGACTGGGCCAGCACCAGGGCCGCAGAAAGGAAACAGAACGCCAGACCGCGAAGGGACACGGGAACCTCCAGAAGGGACCATGATGCCCTGCCCGTCCCCGCGATTGGGAGCTTTCCACCCGGAGGCTTGCACCTCGCCACAGAGAGGGCGGGGAGCGCCCTTTTCGGCTTCTTGACTTTCGTATTTTTTTCGCCATATTGAATACCCCGGGCCCGACCTCCGCCATCCACACCCTTCACACCGGATGGGTAGGACCGTACCCAGACCCGCTGAACCTCAAACCCGTGCCCCCGCCCCCAACCACGGCGGGCCAGGCTTCGCACGCGTCCCGAAACGCCCAGGCCCCTTCCAGGAGTTGCACCATGTTCGCCATGTGGGTTCCCGAACTGCCCTTTCAACTGGCCTGCCAGCGGGAAGGAAGCCTGAGGGAGCGGCCCCTGGCCTTCCTCCACGCCGAGGGACGCACCCCCTGCCTCTGGCTGGTGAACCGCCTGGCCCGGGCGGAGGGTCTGGCACCCGGGGACCCCATGGACCAAGCCCTGCGCAAGGTGGCGAGCCTGAAGGTCCTGGATCCTACCCCCCAGACCTGGTGGGAGGCCCAGGCCCACCTGGGGGACTTCCTGGCCCAGTGGTCCCCCCAGGGCCTCCTGGGGCGCATGGGGGAGGCCCTGCTGGAGCTCAAGGGCACCTCCCACCTCTTTGGCCCCCCCCGGGACGCCGCCCAACGCATCCTGAAGGAATTGAACCAGCGCATCGGTTGGATGGGCCATGGCGGACTCTCCCTGAGCGCCACCGCCGCACGCCTGGCCGCCCGCCTGGAGCACCACCTGGAACCCGTGGCCGATGGCGTGGAGGCCACCTTCCTGGCCCCCCACCCCATGGCCCGCCTGCCGGACCTCCAGCCCAAGGCCCAGGTGAGGCTGCGCCGCCTGGGGCTCTCCCGCATCGGGGACCTCCAGCCCGTGCCCCTCCCCACCCTGAGTCAACTCATGCCCGAACTTGAGGCGAAGCGGGTGCTCACCCAGGCCCGGGGGGAGGATCGGCCCCGTCTGCCCATGCTGGCGGATCCACCGGGGGAGTCCCGCCACCCCCTGCGCCTGGATCCCCCCTGCCTGCCGGAGGAAGTCTTCCTGGCCCCCTGGCTGCTGGAGCGGTTCTGGAACGATGGGCGCTCCCCCAGGACCTTCCGCCTGGACTGGTGGGATGTGGATGGCGCCCGCCACCACTGGGAGGCCACCCAGGATGATCTGGCCCAGCCCCCCCTGGCCCTGGCCCGCCACGTGGAGCAGGCCTTCCGGCGCCTGGCGGTGCGCCGCATCCTGGTCCACCGCCTGGAGCTCCACATCGGCTGGGGCCTGGGACGCCCCCGCAGCCTCTTCCAGGATCCTGACCTGACCCGCCTGGAGGCCCTGGAGCCCGCCCTCGCCCACCTCCGCCACCGCTACCCCACCCACCCCGTCCTCCCCGGATGGGTCCGGGCCGCCGAGGCCGTGGAAGGGTACCGGGCGGGGTAAAACGGGTGCTTCCCACTCCGCGCGCAGGGTTACCACCCCCCCCGTTTCTTGCTTCAGCGGGCAGAATCAAAGTTCAACAGCATGACAACATCCATTTTTTCAAGAATTGAAACACGGATGCCACGGAGGTGCCACGCATGCGTGGCATGGGAAAGCACGGGGACCTTTTGGAGGAAGTAAGGAGATACACGGCTCGGCAGATCAGTGCGAACGGTTTGTTGAGGCAAGCTAGCCAGGCTTCCCGGCCGGCCCCTGCTGAAATCGGGCCAGAAAGTCGGGCTCCGAGACTTTCCAGTTTTGCTCCGTGTTCATCTCCGTGTTCTCCGTGTTTAGCCTGCTTTTCGGTTGCGACCGGATGCCGCGCTGCGCGCTCCGCGTCTCCGTTTTCCCCCCTGAATCCCATCAAATGACCTTCCTCCTCGCCATCACCGATTTCTCTTCCGCCGAGGGCATCTACCCTGCGGAGTCCGTGGTGCGCCTGGCCAAGGTGCTGGGGTATGACCGGGTGGTGGGCTGGGACACGGGGCTCCAGGGATGGCCGACCCTTCGGGAGCGGGCCCTGGAGGGGGGACTGTCGCCCCACCTCGGGGTGCGTTTCACCTGGCGGGGACACGCCTTCGGGGCCCTGCCCTTCGGCGACCAGGGCTACGCGGCCCTGGGGAAGCTGCTCACGGACCAGGCCCACGGCCGGGAGGCGACACCGCCCACCCAGGCCTGCGCCCTCCTGGCGGAGACCCTGGAAGGGGCCGAGGCCCTGGCCCGGGAGGGTCTGCGACCCGTGTTCCTGGCCCATGGTCGCAACCAACGGGAAGCCGCCCAGGCCCTGGCGCGTCACCTTCCGGTGGTGGGGCCCCAGGCGCTGCGCTTCCGCACTCCGGCAGGTCTGGAACTGCACCGACTCAAGCGGGCCATCGCCACCCAGGGCACCCTGGTCCGCACCGAGACCCTATGGGAGGCCCGGGAGGCCGCCGTGCCTCGGGCGGCATGGGAGGCCCGCTTCCCCATGGCCGAGCCCCGCATCGCCCGCGCCACCCAGGCCCTGGGGGAGCGGCTGGCGGCCTGGACACCCCACTGGGGGAGCTGGGTCATGCCCCAGCCCCGGGGGGTGGAGGGCCTGGACCTGGACGCCCTGCTGGAGGGCCGGGTGCGCACGGCCCTGCCGGGACGCTACCTGAAGGTCAGCCAAGCCGTGGAGGATCGCCTGCGCCTGGAACTGGACCTCATTCGCCGCAAGCGTTTCGCGGGCTACTTCCTGGTGGTCCACGACATCATCCGGGCCGCCCGGGTGAGCCGCACCTGTGGCCGGGGCAGTGGGGCCGCGAGCCTGGTGAGCTATGTCCTGGGCATCACCAACGTGGACCCCGTGGCCACCAACCTCATGTTCGAGCGCTTCCTCTCCGACGCCCGCCTGGATCCCCCGGATCTGGACATCGACTTCGCCTGGGATGAGCTAGACGAGGTCATCCAGACCGTGTTCGAAACCCACGGCAGGGACCGTGTGGCCATGGTCTCCAACCATGTGTTCTTCCAGGGCCGCTCTGCCCTCCGAGCCGTGGCCCTGGCCCACGGACGCCCCGAGTCGGACCTCAAGACCCTGGCCAAGCTGGTGCGGGGCTGGGATGGAGGCCTGGAGGAGGCCCGAAGCCATGCCATCTGGGCCCCCCTGGTGGCCCAGGCCCAGGCCATCCTGGGACACTTCCACCAGCTCTCCGTCCACCCCGGCGGTACCGTCATCGCCCCGGGCCCCCTTTGGGACCATGTCCCCTTCCACCCCCCCCCCCCCAAGGAGAACGTTTCCATCACCGCCTGGGACAAGGACGGCATCGAGGGCTACGGCCTGGTGAAGATCGACCTCCTGGGCAACCGCAGCCTGGCAGTGGTGCGGGATGCCCTGACGGAGCTGGGTCCCCGGGCCCCCGAAGCCCTGCACTGGAATCCGCGGGAGGACCCCGTCACCCAGGCCCTCCTGGCCCGGGGGGACAGCATGGGGGTCTTCTACGTGGAGAGTCCCGCCACCCGCCAACTCCAGCAAAGGGTGGGTCGGGGGGATTTCGAGACCCTGGTGGTCCATTCCAGCCTCATCCGCCCCGCCGCCCACCGCTGGATCGACACCTATGTGAAGCGCATCCGGGGCGAAGAGACCTACGTGCCCTCCCACCCCGCCCTGGGCCAGCTCCTGTCCGAGAGCCACGGCGTGCTGGTCTACCAGGAAGATGTGGTGCGGGTGGGCATGGCCCTGGCGGGCTGGAACCACGAGGAGGCCGACCAGCTCGGGAAGGTCCTGGGCAAGCCCGACCGCTGCCCCCGACCCCCGGCCGC
>CAZPUI010000572.1:0-3845 GCA_964589695.1 uncultured Solibacteraceae bacterium
AATCGAAATCGTTAAAGGTTCGTATTCGGTACTCTACGGATCGGATGCCATGGGGGGCGTGGTGCACATGAGCACCCTGGAGCCCGGGACCGGCAAGCCCGCGGGCCAGCTCCTGGCCCGGGGGCAATCCGCCAACCACGGTCGAACGCTCCACGCCGATGGTCAGGTCCAGGCGGGCGCCCATGCCTTCCTGGGCAGCTTCACCTGGCGGGACTTCGGGAACCTCAGGGCCGGGGGAGGCGTGGGTCCACAACCCTGGACGGGCTACCAGCACCCCTCGGCCATGGCCAAATGGCGCATGGCACTGAATTCGGGCCCCCTGGAGGGCGCCCTCACCCTGGGTTACCTGGCCTCCCACCTGGAGGATGCCGCCCGCACCGACAAGCTCCAGAGCCGCTCCCTGCAGGTGTACGACAACCGGGACCACCTGGCCTACCTGCGCCTGGAGGGCCGCCTGCCGGGGCTGCCGACCCAGGGGCGCATCACCCTCAGCCATCAGGACTTCTTTGAACGCAAGGACACCCGCGTCCTTGCCCCGGACCTGGCGACCGTGCTCAGCACCACCCGGGACGAGGCCCGGGCCCGCACCCCGGGCCTGGATGTGAACCTGGCCACCCGCCTGGGCTCCGAGGCCCTGAACCTGAGCTATGGCGGCATGTGGTACCGGGACCAGGTGCAGTCCGAGCGTTTCAAGCAACCCGCCGGGGGCGGCTGGACGCCCCAGGCCGATCGGGATTTCCCCGATGGCAGAACCTCGGCCACCTACGGCCTTTACGCCAGCCTGGGCTGGGACGCCCTGCGCACCCCGGGGGGGCGGGTACTCCGGCTGGTGGGAGGGTGGCGCTACCACGGTTCCGACGCCCGGGTGCCGGCAACGAACCAGGGGGGACCGCCCGGCCGCGGAGCGGCCTCTTCGTCCCCCCTCGTGCTCCCCCATGTGGTGCCCGGGCAAAGCCCGGCCCCCACGTCTGCACGGATGGGGTTCCCCTCGGTGGCCTTCACCTTTCAAGGCAATGTCCACTCCCTGGGGATCCAGTTCATGGAAGGGACGCGGTTCAACCTGGCCCTCTCCTATGCCCAAGGTTTCCGTGCCCCCAACCTCCAGGAAGGGGTGATGCTGGGCGACACCGGGCAGTTTTTCCATGTGCCCAACTACGACCTGCGTCCGGAACGATCCGACACCCTGGAACTGCTGCTGCGGGGCACCCAGGGGCGCTTTCGCTATTCCGCCGCCGTGTACCGAGGCACCCTGGACAGCCTCATCAAACGGGTGGGCACCACCTGGCAGGGCAGCGCCACGGTGGGCGGCAAGGCCGTGATGCACAACGTGAATGCGGGAGAAGGCGTCCTGGAAGGGGCCGAGGCCAGTCTGCTGGCCCTGTTGACCAGCACCTGGTCCCTCTCGGGAAGCGCCACCTATACCTGGGGCGAGGAGAAGGGCACCTCGGTGCCGCTCACCAAGATTCCGCCCCGTTTTGGTGAGCTCAGGCTCCGGCTGGAGCCCCAGGGCCTCCAGGGTCGCAAGGTCTATGCCGAGCTCTTCCTGAGGGCGGCGGACCGGCAGCACCGGCTGTCCGCCGAGGACCGTTCGGACAGCCGCATCCCCAAGGGGGGCACCCCGGGGTGGGCCACCCTGAACCTGCGCTGCGGAGGACGGGTCGGGCCGGCGCACCTCAGCCTTTCCCTGGAAAATCTCTTCGACCGTAGCTACAAATTCCATGGATCGGGCGTCCTGGCCCCCGGGCGGGATATCGTCCTGGCCGCCCGCATGGGTTTCTAGGCCGCCGAAACACCCATCGGATCATCCCCAAGGAGGAACACCATGAACATGCTCGGTTGCATCCTCGCACTGGTGCTTGCGATCCCGGGAGCCCGTCCCAGCGACCGTCCCGCAGCGCACTGGACCAACACCTATGGCATGACCTTCGTGAAGGTGCCTGCGGGGTCCTTCCTGATGGGGACCCCCGCACGGGATGGCGTATGTCCCGATTGCGAAGGTCGGGGCAAGGATCGCCGCGGCGGAGCCTGCCCACCCTGCGGCGCCAAGGGGCGGCGTCTCCTGCCGGAGGGTGAGGGCAGTCTGCTGGAGGTGCCCCAGCACCGGGTGGAGGTGCCCGGTTTCCTGCTCCAGACCACCGAACTCACCCGGGCTCAATGGAAGGCGGTCATGGGCACGGAGCCCTGGAACCGCTACGACCTTTTCCTCAAGCCCGGCGAGGATTATCCCGCCACCTTCATCAGCCATCACGACGCCGAAGCCTTCATCGCCCGCCTGAATGCCCTGGACCCGACCCACGTCTACCGGCTGCCCAGTGAGGCGGAATGGGAGTACGCTGCCCTCGCAGGGGGACCCGGTCCTGGGGAAGCCGACCTGGGTTCACGGGCCTGGTACGCCGCCAATGCCTTCAACGGGGGGGAGAAGTTCACCCATCGCGTGGCCCAGAAGCAGCCCAATGCCTGGGGGCTCTACGACATGCTTGGCAACACCTGGGAATGGGTGGCGGATGCGTGGAATCCCGACCATCGGGGCCATCAGGGACCGGGGCCGCGCACCACGGGAGACTCCACCCTGCGGGTGCAGAAGGGTGGCAGCTGGCGCACGGATTCCCGCAGCGTACGGCCATCGGCGCGGAACAGTCTGGCCGCCAGCGAGTTTGCCGGTGCCTTGGGCTTCCGCGTGGTGGCCGCGGTGAAAGAAAAAGGTTCCCCAGCGGTTGCCTCGGCCCCTAAGCCGTTAGGTAAAAACAACTTGAACAACTAAGTAGAGGTCCGGCATAAGGGGCCGCCGAAGAACAACCTGAACTGCACTTGTTGTTCTTGCGCGGCCCCTAAGGCCTAGACTTGCTCTGGAGGTCTCCATGCAAGCCACTTCCCTGCTTCTCCTCGTCCTCCTGTGCGGCGGCCCACGCCTCGAACGGATGGCCGAACCCGCCTGCCCCCAGGGTGAGATTCCTCAGAACAATCAGGGGGATTGGACCCCCTGGGAGGCCTTGGCCAAGGACCCCGAGGGTGGCGCCGTTGTGTCCTCCAGGCTCCGGTGGTCCCGCAGCATTCCCGACGAAGGCGAGGAGTGGGTCCTGAACCTGCGTAACGACACCGAAAAGGTGGTGTCCCTGGTGTACACCTGGCGGCTCCACGGCCAGTCCCACGCCGGCAACGCCCGGCTGGAGCCCAGCCGCATCCTGGAGGTCGCCAAGGTCTTTCCCAAGGGCACCTCCACCAAACCCGAACTCACCTTGGTGGACTGGCGTTTCGGCGATTGATCAGGCTGAAGGCAGGGCCCTGTCCCCCCAGGCCTGGAGGGCCTTCAGGGCGCCCTTGAAGTCATAGCCCTGGAGGCATTGTTCCGCCCGCTGGAGGTCCGGGTCCGGGGGCACGCGGCCCTGCAGATCCCTCAGGCTGGTCTCGGCCTCGGGACTCCGCTTTCGCAGCAGGGCTTCCAGGGTCTGGTAGATGGCCAGGAGCTGGGTCTGATCCTGGGGGGATGTGGGCGGGGGGTCAGGGTCCTGGGACCGCGGGGCGAGCCTCCGGGCTTCCTCGAGGGCCAGGTCCAGTTCCCGGTGGAAGGGCTCAAGATCCTCCAGGGTGAGGGTCCCCTGGGCCCTGAGACGCTTCTCGAGGGCGCCCGCCGAAGCGGCCAGGGCGTGGGCCGCGAGGTTGGCCGCCACCCCCTTGATGGAGTGGAGGTGGCGCTCCAGGGTCGGGGCATCCCCCGATTCCAGGGCCTTGGCGATGTCCGTCCAGGCATGGGGCTGGGAGTGGGCGAAGGTACCCAGCAGCTTGAAGTAGGCTTCCCGCTTGTGGCCAAGGCGACGGATGCCCTCCGCCAGGTCGAAGGGGCCTTC
>CAZPUI010000573.1:0-3841 GCA_964589695.1 uncultured Solibacteraceae bacterium
AGTCGCCCGATGTCCGCGGCCAGGTGGGCCCGCTGGCTGAGGAGGCGCAGGATCTCGAGGTCCGTGGCGTCGATGGCGCCGCGGAGGTCCGCCAGGGAGGGGTGCTGAGGTGAATCCGGGTGGGGCATGGCAGCTCCAGGTAAAGCAAAACCCCCGAGCCTTGGGGGTCTCGGGGGTGAAGGTCAGGAGGGGCTTCGCTAGTTCGCTAGGGCTTCTCCGGCCTCCGCACCCGAGGTGCGAAAGCTCGCAATAAAGAAAAAGCCAAGGCGATGGGACATGCTGGGTCGTTCCCCAAAATGGATTCCTCCACCATGCCCGCTCTGGGGGCGAGAATCAACCCGGTTCCCGGGCGGTTTCATCTTCCGGCCATGCACAGGTCACCCGATAGATGGGATAGCCGCGACTGGCCCAGAGCTCCTCGTACTCCGTGCGCACATTGTCCGCGGGTTCCTGGGCATGGAGGTCCAGGCTGAGGGAGCGCAGGCGCAGCCCCAGCGCGCTGAAGACGAGGAGCGAATATTCGAAGAAGCCGCGGTTGTCGGTCTTGAGGTGAAGTTCGGCGTCGGCGGACATCACCCGGCGATAGCGTTCCAGGAAGTCGGGGTGCGTAAGGCGTCGCTTGGCGTGGCCCTTGCTCGGCCAGGGGTCGCTGAAGTTCAGGTAGATGCGCTGGAGTTCACCCGGGGCGAACAGATCGAGGATGTCCTCGGCGGCGCCCCGAAGGAGATGCACGTTGGGAAGCTGGGCGGGGCGCAGGCGGTGGACCGCCCGCATGACGACGGAATCGTAGCGCTCCAGCCCCAGGAAATTCCATTCGGGGTGGGCTTGGGCCATGCCGCAAAGGAATTGACCTTTGCCCATGCCGATTTCCAGATGGAGGGGGCCGGGTGTGGGGAAGCGATCCTGCCAGAAACCGCGAGATTTGGCTGGGTCCAGGGTGATGAGGTCGGGGGCCGCTTCCAGAATCGGGCGGGCTTGGCGATGGTTCCGAAGTCGCATTCCCTCATCATGCCCTCAGCGACTGAGTCCCTCCAGTCGCGCCAGGGCTTCGTCGTAGGTGGCCTTGATTTTCGGGACCTGGGCCGGGGCGTAGGTCGATTCCAGCCTACGCTTGGCCTCCACCACCAGGGGCAGGAGGTCCTGGGCGGCCCGACGCCGGGTCTGGGGCTGTGTGCTGCCGGCCTTGTCGATCCAGATGGGCCCTGTGTGCGCAAAGGTGCGGCTGTTCATGACGGGCCAGACGGAGGTCTCGCCGTGGACCCGGGCGGCGACCCAGCCCCCTTCGGGGAGTGGAATCTGACCGGAATAGGTGCGGCTTCCCGCCTGATCGGGTCCCGGGTGGGTGGCCACCACGGCTCCGTTCACCAGGATCTCGACCTTGGCCACCGGCACGGGGCTGTGGACGGCCAGGGTCCAGGCGGCCTTCTTGGTTTGGGGAAGAACACCCCCGGGTTCCTGGCCCCCCACCTGGAAGTCCAGCAGGGGCCCGCTGGTGACCACGACCCGGGATTTCCGAAGGGCGGCGTAGTAGGCCTCCAGGGTGCAGGGACCCTCCACCTTCACGTACACGCGGTTGGATCCGGGGGTGCTGCAGCGGTAGAAGTTCATGAAGGCGTCTGAACCACCAGTGGGTACCACGGGAATGCCGAGGTTCAGGAGCCGGTACCAGAGGCTGGACACCCCCAACTCATTCACCCACAGGCAGCTCATCTCCAGCCCATCGGCCCGTCCCATGACCAGGTCCGCCACCAGGCTGTTGGGAATCGAAGCGATGGCTTCGGGATTGAAGGGATCGGGTACGCCGAAGGGGTGCATGTAGGTCACGAAGGCCCCGGTTTGACGGCCGTGGGCCAGGACCTCGGCATTGGGCAGGTCCAGGTGGCTGGTGACGGGGTAGCCGGGGCCATAGAACCAGGGGGCAAAGGGCGCTCCCATCTGGATCAGCCCCAGGTGCCCCAGGAAGTGGTTCCGCACCTCCTGGGTGAGGTGCACCAGGGGGGGCTTGTCCGCCTTCTTCCAGTTGAGGTAGGCGGGGTCGGTGTAGCGGGTGTGGAGGTTGGCGGCCATGGGCATGGCCGCATCCAGGTCCTCCGCCGCCATGAGGGGGTACAGGTCCTCGGGTTTGAGGACATAGGGGCCCCCGTAATTGATGTGGAAGTGGGTGTCTCCCCCGTACCAGCCCTTGGTGCGGGGGTTCCAGAGGGACTTCAGGGACAGATCCAGCGTGGCATGCTGGTCCGGTCCCAGGTTCAGGGTGCCCCCTTGGGGGACCGCGCCGAACCCGTGGGTGGCCAGGGCACGGACTTCGCCGACGGGTACGGTGAAGGTGGTGGTCCCCGGAGAGAAGAAGTAGGTTCGACCGCTCTGGGGATCGAAGTGAAGCTGGGTTTCGTCCGGGAAGAGGGGATGGCCCCCACCGTCTGTGACCTCCAGCCGGGCGGGAAGGGGCTCCGAGGACGCGTCCTTCCGGGTGGCGACCTGGAGTCGGGCGGTGGGAACGCCATAGTTCCAGGCCTTGAGGGTGATGCGTTCCGCAGGGCCGCCGAGGGTGGGCACGCGCTTGAGGCTGAAGGTATGGCTGCCCTCGTCCTCCACGTAATAGATCCAGGCCGAGTCGTGGCTCCAGCCTGGGGTCAGGGGCAGGGTGCAGGTCCGGTCCACCACCTGGTGGAAATGGGGGAACTGAAGGTCCAGCAGTGCGAGATGGTAGGTGTCCACCCCCGGGTTGGGCAGGTTGAGGGCCACCAGGCGTCCATCGGGGCTGAGGCTGGGGCGGGTTTGGCTCAGGATGGGGCCCGTGAGGAGCACGGTTGTGGTGCCGCGCTCCAGGTCCAGCATCCGCAGCTGGTCCGTTCCAGGGCGGGTCTTGTGGAGGTAGAGGACCCTTTTCCCATCGGGGAGGGGCAGGGGGCGCATCTCCAGGCCTGCTTCCTGGGTGAGTCGGTTCTTGGCCCCCGTGCCCAGGTCCACGCTCCAGAGGTCCACATCGCCCCCTTCCGTGGAAGCATAGAGGACCGCCTGGTCATTCCGGGTGAACACAGGGTCCAGGTCCAGACGCCCGCTCTTCGCCAGCTCCCGTTCCTGACCCGTGGCCAGGTCCTTGAGGACAATCCACATGGCGGTGTTGTCATCCCGGACGAAGGCCAGCTGGCGGCCATCCCGGGACAGGGCAGGTCGGCTGTCGCAGGCAGAGGTGTGGGTGAGGCGGGTGGACACACCCGTGGCCAGGTCAAGACGCCAGATCCAGCCCCGGGAGGCCAGGATCACGGCCTTGCCATCAGGGGTGGGTTGGGGATCCATGGCCCCACTGGCCACGATGGGAAGCTCGTAGCCCTCGAAGTAGTGGTGCGCGCGGTAGCCCTTCACCGTGGGGTGGTGGTGGATCCACTGGGAAGCGGCCGGGAGGCCCGAGAGGGCCAACGCCAGGGCGATTCCGAGGGAAAGGTGAACGGGTCGCATGGGGGCTCCTGAAAGGCGTATCGCATTCTGCCAGGAGGGCGCCGTGATATGCCTCACAAGACGAGGTTTTGGGGCGAATCCGACGACCATTCTAAGGGCAGCGGTTCAGCTGCGGATCAAAGCTAAGCGTGCGGCGGATGTGCGACGATGGAGCGGCGTGGGGGGACGTTCTTGAAAGTCGGGTTCCTAGCGGTGGCCATTGGGGTGGCGGGCTGGGCCCAGGCACCCGGGCGGGGCGTGCCGGGTTTCAGCCGCCTGGAATGGCCAGGGATCTTGCCATTTCGAGAATAGGGACCCGAGGAAGGGCTGGATTCCCTGGGGCTGACGGCCCTGGGCCCGGATCGGGCCGGCTCCCGCTCGGCGGGCACCGCACGGGGGGTCT
>CAZPUI010000574.1:0-3841 GCA_964589695.1 uncultured Solibacteraceae bacterium
AGCGGTCGCCAGAAGTTCCGGCCCCTGCCCAAAATTGCCCAGTGAGCCCCTGCGCCCTTAGACTGGCCCCAAGGATGCCGTGAACCTGCCATGACCACCCATTACACCGTCTGCCCCCATAACTGCTGGCCCGTGAACTGTGGCCTGAAGGTGGAGGTGCGGGAGGGGGCCCTGGCGGCCCTGGAGGGGAACCCCCACCACGACTTCAGTCGGGGGCGCCTCTGCGTGAAGGGCCAGGCCTGCGGGGAGATCCAGCGCAGCCCCCAACGCATCACCCAGCCTCTGCGCCGGGCGGGGGCCCGGGGGGAAGGGCGCTGGGAAGCCATCTCCTGGGACATGGCCCTGGACATTCTGGCGGTGCGCATGGAGAAGAACCTTCAAGCGGGGCGCCCCCAGGCCAATGCCCTGTACCACAGCCACGGCAACATCGTGCAGCGGGTGAACTGGAAGATCCTCACCCCACGCTTTGTCAACCTCCTGGGCATGACCCTCTGGGATGGCAACTTCCCCTGCTGGTACGACGTGGGTTTGGCCCAGCATCTCACGGGCTGCTGGGGCCTCCATGACCCCGTGGAGATGGGCCAGCACGCGGCAGGGCTGGTGAATTGGGCCCAGGATCCCGCGGCCTCCCAGGCCAACCTGGTGCCCTACCTCCTGCAGGTCCGGGACCGGGGGGGCGAGGTGGTGACCATCGATCCCCGCGTGACCCAGACCGCGGCCCTCTCCACCTGGCACCTGCGGCCCCGGGTGGGCAGTGACACCTGGCTGGCCAATGGGGTGGCGGGGCTCATGTTCCGCTTGGGCCTGGTGGACGAGGCGGCCGTGGAGGCCCTGGGGGAGGGCTTCGAGGCCTACCGGGACCATGTGCTGGCCCTGGAACCCGGGGCGGCGGCCCGGGAATGCGAGCTGCCCCTGAGGGATCTGGAACGCCTGGCACGGCTCTACGGCGAGACCCGGCCCCTGTGCACCAACCTCACCCGGGGGGCCCTGGGCAAGCACTGGAACGGCGTGCAGATGGTCCGGGCCATCCTCTGCCTGGTGGCCCTGGGAGGACATCTGGGGAAGCCTGGTGGGGGGCTGGTGTGGGGGGAAGCCATCGACTGGAACCTGGATCTTCAGGCCACGGACCGTCGGCCCACGGGCTTTGTCTACCCACCCAACAACACCAATGCCATCGATGCCGCCCTGGAGGCGGGGAGCATCGATACCCTGCTGGTGGTGGGGGGCAACCCCCTGAGCCAGTGGCCGGACCTGAACCGCCTGCGGGCCCAGCTGGCCCGGGTGCCCCTCATCGCCGTCAACGATATCTACTCCAGCACCACGATCCGGGAGGTGGCGGACCTGGTACTGCCCGCCACCACCTGGCTGGAGGAGCTGGGACTGCGCACCTCCAACCGGCGCATCTACCTCATGGACAAGGCCCTGGATCCGCACGGGGACTGCCGGGAGGCCTCGGGCTGGATGGAGGATCTGGCCCGCCGTCTGGGGGTCACGGACTACTTCCCTTGGCCCACCAAGGAGGCCTGCCTGGATGCCTGCCTGGCCTCAGAGGCCTGTGGCGGGGCCACGGTGGCGGAATTGCGCCGCCATCCCGAGGGCCTTGCCGCCCAGATCCCCGCAGTGCCCTACGCCGACCTGCGCTTTGACACCCCTTCGGGCCGCTTTGCCTTCTTCAGTCAGGCCGCCGTGGACCTGGGGCTTCCTGGCCTGCCCACCCCCGAGGAGGCCCCGGAGAGCCCCCGGGCGGATCCGCAGCGGGCAGCCAAATATCCCCTTCAACTCCTATCCGAGCGGCGCAACACCCACTTCCACAGCTTCCACGATTGCCACCGGGTCCTGCCCACCCTGCGGGCGCTGGAGCCGGAACCCCTGCTCCACGTGCATCCCCGGGACGCCAAGGCCCGCGAGATCCAGGACGGCGACCTGGCGGAACTCTTCAACGACCGGGGCCGATCCCGGGTACGGGTGGAATGGACGACGGAGGTGTCCGAAGGTCACGTGGGCCTCAATGACGCCTGGCCCGAACTCAACCTGCTCACCGCCTGCCAGGGGCCTGTGCCCCCGGCGGTGACCTCCGCCACGGGACTCGGGGGGCAGCCGGCCTACCAGAACACCCTGGTGGAGCTGCGAAGGGTGGCCCCATGACCCAGCGCTGTTTCACCTTTGATCCCACCCGTTGCTTCGGCTGCCAAGGCTGTGTGGGGGCCTGCGCCAATGTCAATGGCACCGAAGACCGCTTCTGGCGGAGGGTCCACAAGCTGCCCCCGGAGGCGGGGAGCTCCGCCACCACCTACTTGTCCATGGCCTGCAACCACTGCGAGCAGGCACCCTGCGCTGCGGCTTGTCCCACTGAGGCCCTGCGGAAGCGGGAGGACGGTGTGGTGCTCCATGACGCCACCCGCTGCATGGGCTGCCGCTATTGCCAGATGGCCTGCCCCTACGACGCGCCCCAGTGGGACCCCGTCCGGGGGGTCATTGCCAAGTGCCACCTGTGTGCCGATCGCCTGGACCAGGGCCTGGAACCCGCCTGTGTGGCCACCTGCTTCGCCGGGGCCCTGGGACTCAGCACCCTGGAGGAGGTGGGAGATCTACCCAGGGAGGCGCCCGGCCTCGTGCATCTGCCCGGAGCCCGACCGGCCCTTCGCCTTAGCACCCGCCCCCCCGAGGGCTTTCCGCCGGAGGTACGGCGTTGAAACCGGAATCCTTCGCCTCCCACGTGCCCCTCGTCCTCTTCACGGGCGCCCTGCTCATCTCCGTGGGTCTCGCCGGGGCCATGGCCCTGGGCGCTTCGGGCCTTCACCCCTGGGCCCTGGGGCTCCTGGCCTTCGGGGGACTGGCCTCCTTCCTGCACCTGGGCCGCAAGACCCGGGCGCCGGGGTCCCTGCGGGGGATGGGCCACAGCTGGCTCAGCCGAGAGGCGGCCCTGGCGGGGGTCTACGGTGCCCTGCTCCTGGCCTCCTTCTGGGAGCCTCGCCTGTTGCCTCACCCCGCCTCCCTGGGCGGCATCCTGGTGCTGGCCTTGGTGCGGCTCTATGCCCTGGAGGCCCAGCCCCTGTGGCGGGCCTGGCCCCACCAGCTGGCCCCCCTGGCCGCCACAGCCCTGGTGGCGGTCCTGCCCACGGGACGGCCCCTCCTGGTGGTCCCCCTGGCCCTGCTGGACCTGGTGCTTCTGGGCCTGCGCCTGCGCCTCCACCACCAGCCCTGGCCCGGCCTGGCCGTGGCCTTCCCCAGCCATGGGCGCGGGGTGGACCTGGCCCTGGGACTGCGGTTCCTGATCACCCTGGCGGGCCTTACCCTCCGGGGTCCCTGGGGGCTGGCCCTCCTGGGCCTCGCCCTCTTCCTGGATCGCTATGCCTTCTACGCTGGCGCCCGGCACCAGGATCCCGGCGCCCGGGTGGCCGCCCACAAGGCGGCGCGGATGAGCGAAGCCTTAGGGAAGGATCGCGGGGAGGCAGGAAGCATGGAATAGCGTCCCTGTCGGGTTCGAAAAAATGGGCCGCGATCCTGCTCGGATCGCGAACGCTAACCAAGCGTGATGGACACCTTCCCGCCCAGAAGACTCACCACGGTACCCCATTCCACCCGGGCGGCCTCCTGATAGCGCCCCTTTTCTAAGCTCAGGAGGACACCCACTTGTTCATTTGGGTCCACAATTAAAAATTCCTGTATGCCGGCGGCCTCGTAAGCCCAGCTTTTCTTGACATTATCTCGGCTGGCTGTATCTGGGCTCAAGATTTCGACGACCAGGTCAGGGACTCCCACGATTCCGTGGGGGGCAACTTTCGCGGGGTCACACACACTCAAGAGGTCCGGCTGGTAGACGCTTTGTGCGTCCGATAGG
>CAZPUI010000575.1:0-3839 GCA_964589695.1 uncultured Solibacteraceae bacterium
CCGAGACGCCGACCTTCGACCTCGAAAGCGCCCGCATGCTCTTCCCCATGCCGACCAAGCTCACCAAGGCCGTGTTCGGCGCCACCCCTGGGGAGGGGGAAGACCCCCGGGGCCTAGTCCTTGGGGCCCCCCGGGAGGGCACCCCCGCCGCGGACCTGGGTCTCCAGGCCGGCGACATCCTGGTGAGCCTGAACGACCAGCCCATCCAGAGCCTCTTTGACCTCAACGCCTTCGTGGGAACCGCCAAGGCCGGGGACAAGGTGAAGGTCCAGTGGCTCCGGGGCAAGGAGCCGAAGACCGCCACGGTGGAGCTCAAGGCACGTTAAAATTGGCCAGTTTATTTTGCCTAGGACCCTTAAAAGAGCCGCATCAGGCTGATCATGCCCTGCACGCCCCGGGCGCCCTTGATGTCGCTATAGAGGCCCACCCCCAGGTCCACCCTCACGGCGCTGAACCAACCGAAGCCCGGAAGGTCGCCACTGACCTTCCCGCCCACCAGACGGTAGCTCTTGCCATCCTCCAGACTCCGGCACCGTGCGGCGTCGAGGCTGAGCCCCAGACGAAGGTTGGGCCCCGTGGTGAAGGTGAAACCGGTGGTGGCCTTCAGGATGCGGTTGGCGGTGAGGGCATCGCTGCGCATGCCCGCCACCAGGCCATCCCCCCCCAGGTTGTTGAACCGGTCCATGTTGCGGCCATCCACCGCCGTGGCCCCGAAGTTCCACCACTGGTACTGGCCTAAGGGATGGTCGTAGCTCACCGTCCCACCGGTGCGGAACACCACCCCGCCCCCGGGAATGGTCTGAAGGTTACCTGGGAGGCCATAGGCCCCCGTGGGCCGCTGACTGCGGCTCCCGAACCCCGTCAGGCCGAATCCACCCCGGTGCCAGGTGAGCCTTCCCGCCAGTCCGCGGGTCAGCCCAGAGGCCGGCAGGACGTAGCCCGGACTGCGGTATTCCTCCTCCCGAGCCTCGGTGAACCTGTTGTACTGGAATTCACCCTTCAGCTCCGCCCGGAAGCCCGCCCCCAGGTCCCGGCCCACCCCCACGGATAGGTCCTGGGTGCTGCGTCCCACCCCTTCCTTGTCCGCCACCTTTCCCTCGCGCTGGGGTCGATCGGTGAAGGGGAAGAGGCTCAAGGTGGTCTGGGCGGTGAGGTCCAGCCCAAGGAAGGCCTTGGGAAGCGTCAAATTGGCATGGTTCCAGATGACGGCCGTGACGAGCTGGTACTGGATCCCCTTGCCCAGGGCATCGAAATCCGTGAGGATCCACCCCGCCAGGGGCAGTACGTAGGGCTTCTGCCGGGGATCGATGAGCACGAAGCCGCCGATGGCCTTCATGCGCGTGGCCGGTTTCGCGAGCGGCTTGCGCGTGCCGTCCTCCTGTTTGGCCAGGTATCTCAGACCCCCCTGGGTCTGGCGGATCATGGCCTGGTCGCTCCCATAGGCCTCCTGGCGACGGGCCTCGAATCCGGGATGATTCACCTGGATATCCGAGTGGCGGATATCGTTCTGAACCTGGGCGATGCCATTGGACATGACCCAGCGCTCGTGGCTGCGGATGGACAGCAGGTGCCAGTACCCCGGGGCAGGCTCGCCATAGACCATGTGGCGCTTTTCGCTCTTCACCATGCCGGGTAGGTCGCTGCGGGAACTCTCCTCTTCCAGGATGCGTCCCGTGGTCTCATCCACCTTCAGCTTCCCGCGGTAGAGCAGCACATCCTGGTCCACGGGCTCGAAGCGCACCCAGCGCTGTCCTGGTCCGGCAGGTCCCCCGTCGGCATAGCGGTAGCGCTCCGTCAGGGCCAGGGCCACGGGGGCCGCCAGGGTGGCCTGGGCCTGCACAAGGGGCAGCATCACATTCCCATGGAGCTTCAAGGGAACCCCATTGGAGAGGACCTTCACCCTGAGGTAATCATCGGGCTCCCCCAGGCGGGAGAAATGGCGCAGGACATAGGTCAGGTCCCCGCCCGACCCCATGTCCTCCTTGAAGTGCATGCTTACTGTCATGTTGGATTCCACATGGCGGAGGGCGGCGCGGTCCCGCAACTGGGTGGCCCGCATCCTGGCCAGCAGTCCGCCGATGTCGTAGAGCTCCCGGGCCAGGACCTGGACCTCGGTCCGGCCGGTGTGGAGGGGGCCCTCCTGCCATTCCCCCTTGCTGAAGGTCCATCGCCGGGCCTTCGCCTCCCCCCGCAGGCGCAGGGTGAGGTCCCCATGGCCCCCCTCGAGGTCCTGGGGTGCCGCACTGAGGTGGTTCGCCAGGCGCGCCGAGGGCCCTCCGGGGGGAACCACCAGGCGTCCGCCATCCCCCAGCAGGGTGGCGGTCATCGCCAGGGGATCCGAAGGCACCCACAGGGTCCACGGACGACCCGGAAGGAGTTCCTGGGCCCGGGCCAGGAGGATCCGCCATTGGTTGGGGTCCGTCCCCAGGTCCCGGGAGGTGAGGACACCCCCATCCAGGGCACCCCAGGCACGCTCATCCATGAGGGAGTCCAGGTTCGGTTCATAGCTGAGGTACAGCAATCGCGTGGGCGAATGGGCCTTGAGGACCTGGCTCGCCGCCAGCAGCAGGGGCAGGGTGTGAGGGCCGGACGGCAGGCGCAGGCGGACGGAAGGGGCCTGGCGCACCTGGTCAAGGTAGGGCTCCCAGGCCCGTCGGGCCGCTTCCACCTGGGCGGGATCCTGGGAATCCTGGGGAACAAGGGTTGCCACCCGGGCCTGGCGCAGATCGAGTTCCACCGGAAGGGCCGATCCGACCTGAAGGGGGCCATCGGGCGAACGCCCCAGCAGGCTCACACAGGCAGCAAGAACAAGGGCGGCGTTCGGCATGAAGGGCTCCGGTACAAAGAACAAGGAAACCCAGGTTTACGGAGGGTCATTAAGAATTCCTTAGTGACCTTCCCAGGCATTCAGCGGGCTCCCCGTGAGCAATTCTGCTACACGGAGCACACGGCGAGCCCTGAGGACACGAGATTTTGCAAAAATGAAACACACACCCAGATGGGTTGCTTCCGGAATTCGGTTTCCGAGGTTGACTCCAGCGGAGGCGCACCCCCCGTGGGGGGCCTGGTACGGGCAGGCCCCCGCACCCCTGCTCGGCCTGCGCTGCTGAGCCGCAGGCCGCCAAAAACAAACCAGGAGGCCAACCTGTGGGCTCCGTGTCCCCGGTGAGCCCCAGGTCTTCATCCTTGAGAAGATCGGGAATGCATCAAGGTTAGGAACAAGGGCTTGTCACCCCAAACCCGCACCAACCCTGTATGGTAGAACTCAGGAATCGACATGACCGCCACCCGCCTGCCCCTTCCTGACGCCTTTCCCACCGAGGTCCACGTCCTGGACAGCCTGGATCCTGGGCTGTGGCCGACCTCGGGATGGACCCTTCGGGGGGACAGTGCCAGACGCCCGCTGTTGCGGGGGGCGGGGCTTCCCGCACCCCCAGGAGCCGTGTGGGTGACCGTGGGCGAAGCCCCCAAGCGCCTGGAAACCCTCGTCCCATGGCTGGAGGCCTGGGCTCGGTTGCCCCTGCACCGCGATGCCACGGTGGTGGCCGTGGGGGGCGGGGTGCTCACGGACATGGCGGGGCTGGCGGCCGCCCTCTTCCTGCGAGGCATCCGCTGGCATGCCTGGCCCACAACCCTCCTCTCCCAGGTGGATGCGGGCCTGGGGGGCAAGACCGCGGTGAACCTGGGGGCTGGAAAGAACCTGGCGGGGGCCTTCCACCCCCCGACCCGCATGATTGTGAATTCGGCTTTCCTGGCCACCCTCCCCCCACGGCAGAACGAGTCCGGGCGCTCGGACCTGGTCAAACTGGCCCTGAGGGCAGGGGATGGTGCCCGGGCCC
>CAZPUI010000576.1:0-3814 GCA_964589695.1 uncultured Solibacteraceae bacterium
GGGGCAGCCACCCCGTCGTCCGCCTGCCCCTGCGCCAGTGGATGCTGAAGATCACGGCCTACGCCGATCGGCTGGCGGCGGATCTGGACCAGGTGAAGTGGCCCGATTCCACCAAGACCATGCAGGAGGAGTGGATCGGACGCAGCGAAGGGGCCGAGGTGCGCTTCGCCCTGGACGGCCATGAAGGTGAGTTGGAAGTGTTCACCACCCGTCCTGACACCCTCTTTGGGGCCACCTTCATGGTGGTGGCGCCGGAGCATCCTGCGGTGGCACGGATCACCCCCGCCGACCGGCTGGCCGAAGTCACTGCCTACGTGGAGGCTGCCCGCAACCGCTCCGAGCTGGACCGACGGGCTGCCAAGGAAAAGACCGGGGTCTTCACCGGGGCCTATGCCCTCAACCCCGTGAACGGCGCCAAGGTGCCCGTGTGGGTGGCGGACTATGTGCTCTGGGGCTATGGCACCGGGGCCATCATGGCCGTGCCGGCCCACGATGAGCGGGACTTCGCCTTCGCCGGAAAATTCGGCATTCCCGTGATCGAAGTGGTGAGCCCCACCGGTACGCCCCGCACGGAGCCTCTGGACGCGGCCTTCGTGGAGGATGGCATCGCGGTGAACAGCGGCGCCTATGATGGGCTGAAAACCGCCGAATTCAAGGCGCGGATCACTGCGGACCTGGAGGCCAAGGGCCAGGGACGCCTGCGGGTGGAATACAAGCTCAGGGACTGGGTCTTCAGCCGGCAGCGCTACTGGGGCGAGCCCTTCCCCATCTACTTCCCCGTGACCTGCGAGGGCGATCCCCGGAAGGGCGATGCCCACACCATCCACTACGAGACCCCTCTGCCCCTGGAAGTCACCGAACTGCCCCTGCTGCTGCCGGAGATGGAGGACTTCAGCCCCGGCGACGATCCCGCGGGCTGCCTTGCCAGGGCCGCGGACTGGCGCTTCTTCCAGAGGGACGGGAAGTGGTTCGCCCGGGAGACCAACACCATGCCCCAGTGGGCCGGATCATGTTGGTACTACCTGCGTTTCATCGACCCGAAGAATCCCGAGGCTGCATGGTCCCCGGAGGCCGCCGAGCGATGGCTCCCCGTGGACCTCTATGTGGGGGGGGCCGAACACGCGGTGCTCCACCTGCTCTACGCACGGTTCTGGCACAAGGTCCTCTTCGATGCCGGTCACTTGAGCTGCCCCGAGCCCTTCGCCCGCCTGGTCCATCAAGGCATGATCCTGGGGGAGGTGGAATACACCCGCTTCTTCGATGCCCAGGGCCACGCGGTGAGCAAGGAGCAGGTGGAGTTCCTGGAGGGTGGCGGACTGCGACACAGGGTCACTGGGGTCGAACTGACGGGCCAGCGGGTGGGCGAGGATCAGATCACCAAGAAGGGGTCCGAGTTCGTCCTCAAGGCCGAGCCCGAGGTGGCCATCGACGGTCGGGCCTACAAGATGTCCAAGTCCCGGGGCAATGTCATCAATCCCGATGACGTAGTGGCCCGCTTCGGGGCGGACAGCCTCCGCCTGTACGAGATGTTCATGGGCCCCCTGGAGGCCGCCAAGCCCTGGTCCACCCACGGCATTCAGGGGGTCTACCGCTTCCTGGAACGGGTCTGGAACCTCGCCCACCGGGACCTGGTGGCGGACTGCCCGGAGGCCCTCCTGCGCCTCACCCACCGCACCCTGCGCAAGGTGGGGGACGACATCGAGACCCTGGGCATGAACACGGCCATCAGCGCCCTGATGATCTTCATCAACGAACTGCCCAAGGAGGGCCCGCTGCCCCGCTTCTGCATCGAGACCCTGGTGCAGATGGTCCATCCCTTCGCCCCCCACGCGGCGGAGGAACTCTGGGAGCGGCTCGGCCATGACACCAGCATCCAGTTGGCCCCCTGGCCCACCTTCGATCCGGCCCTTTGCGCCGCCTCCGAGGTGGAAGTGCCGGTCCAGGTGAATGGGAAGCTCCGGGCCAAGTTGCATCTGGCCGTGGGAACGACCCAGGAGGCGGCCCAGGCCCTGGCCCTGGCGGACGAGGGGGTGGCCAAGCACCTGGAAGGCAAGGTCCTGGCCAAGGTGATCTGGGTGCAGGACAAACTCCTGAGCTTGGTGGTGAAGTAGTTCAAAGGAATACGGTCATACTGGCCTAGGCCATTCGGGCCGTCCGCGCGGGATTAAGGATGTTCGTGGTGCCGTGAGGCTCACGGACATGACCAAGGAGGCAACCATGCCTGAAGATCGTCTCGGAGCGGCCCTGGGATCGGGGCCTTGGCTGCTCCAGGGCTGGTTTCCACCGCGGGCGGAGGCCCTGGCCCAGGAACTCCGCCAGGCTGGCGCCGCCGCCCTGCTGCGTCTTCCCGCCTTCCCGGACCTGACCGACCTGCAGGCCCGGCTGGAACGCATCGGTCCCGTGGGCCTCGACCTCAAGGGTTGCCTGGACCCCTTGGCCACGGTGCTCTCCGTGGCCATCCGCTGCAGCGTCCCCTTCATTACCCACGGTCCCCGCCCCACGCCTATCCAGATCCAGGCCTTGCAGGATTGCGCCATTCCCCGCCTGGCCTTCGTTTCCTCGGTGAAGGATGCGGTGGATGCGGCCGAGACCGGGGCGGATGCCCTGGTGGTAGGGGAGTGTGGTGATCTGGAGGGTCGCCTGGGGGCCATCCGGGAGGCCGTGAGCCTGCCCCTCCTGGCGGAAGCCATCGGAACCCCCGAGGAGGCCCGCAACCTGCTGGCCCAGGAAGGTGTCCGGGGCCTTCAGGTGCGATCGCCGGGCCTGATGCGCGCCCTCGTGCCGGGCCTGGGATCCCTGTCCGCCACCTTGGCTGGGGACGACCTGCCACCCCTCCCGTCCCTTCGGATCCGCAACCTCCACCTGCCCGTGCCCGTGGTCCAAGGGGGCATGGGGCTGGGGGTGAGCTGGGAGAACCTGGCCGGGGCCGTGGCCCGGGAGGGCGGGGTGGGCATCGTGTCCGCCATCGGGACAGGCTACCGCTATCCCACCGAAGAAGGCCGTCCCAAGGGACCCGCCGCCCTGCACAGCAGCGAGGCCCTGGTGCGCATCCTCCGGGAAGCCACCCGGCTTTCCGAGGGGAAGGGGGCCGTGGGGGTAAACATCCTCTGTGCCATCAATGGCTACGAGGACATGGTTCACGCCGCGGTGGAAGGAGGGGCCCGGATGATCATTTCCGGTGCGGGGTTGCCCCTGAACCTGCCGGCCATGGTGGGTGGCGCCGATGTGGCCCTCGTGCCCATCGTGTCCTCGGCCCGCGCCCTGGGCCTCATTTGCCGGACCTGGGAGCGTCGCCACGGGTGTCTGCCGGATGCGGTGGTGCTGGAAGGGCCTGAGTCCGGGGGCCATCAGGGGTTCTCCGCGGAACAGTGCGTGGATCCCGCCTACTCCCTAGAACAGCTTCTGCCGGAGGTGGTGGCGGAAAGGGACAAATGGGGCTCCTTCCCCGTCCTGGCGGCGGGGGGGGTCTGGGACCGCGGCGACATCGAGCGGATGCTGGCCCTGGGGGCGGGCGGCGTTCAGATGGCCACGCGCTTCATTGGAACCTTGGAGTGCGATGCGGATCTGGCCTTCAAGGAAGTAGTGCTGCGGGCCCAGGCGGAGGATATCCGCCTGGTGAAGAGTCCCGTGGGCATGCCGGGGCGGGCGGTGCAGACGGCCCTCCAGCGGACCATTCTGGAGGGGACGGCCCCCCAGGTGCGCTGCACCAGTGACTGCGTGGCCCCCTGCGACCGCGGGAAAGGCGCCCTGGTGGCCGGCTTCTGCATTGCCGACCGCCTGGAGGATGCCCGTCGGGGCCTCCTGGACACGGGTC
>CAZPUI010000577.1:0-3813 GCA_964589695.1 uncultured Solibacteraceae bacterium
GGGGGAGTTGCAGCAGATTCAGACCGCAGCCCCCCCCCATGGGCAGCCGGGACCTGGCCCTGCGGGGTCAGGAGCTCATGGCCCTGGCCCAGCGACCCGGCGGACCCTGGCTGGGGGCCCTCCAGGCCCACCTGGTGGAAGCGGTGCTGGAGGATCCCGAGGCCAACACCCCCGAGGTCCTGACCTGCCTGGTCCGGGCCTGGCTCGGGACGCATTGAAGGGACACCCTCTCGCCCCACGGCTTCTGGGTTGGGATCGAAGCCTACCGTCCGGGCGTTTTGGCTTTTGAAGCATCAACCCGCGATCAATTTTTTTTTCGACTTGCCGTCGAAACATTTCGAATTCTATAATTGGGTCACACTCAAAAAGCACCCAAGGTGCTCATGTTGACGGAGGCTTGAATGAAAAAACTTGAATTAATCAAGGAAAGCATTGGCTCCATGCTCGCGGGTGCCCGTGCCATGACTGAAACAAATACTCCAGGAATCACGTGTGGTTCTTGTCAATACAGCTGTGATTACACCTGTGTTGGGACATGTCCTTGCACTGAGCCACCATGGTCGGTATATGGGGCAACCAATTGTACCTGCTCTTGTAAGTGCTGAAAATTGAGGATTTTGTAATTTCCTGAGGCTCCCAATGGGGGGCCTCGATTTTTTAATATGTGATTATTATGTCTCGCTTTGCTATTGGGACAATAGAAAATATTAAAAGGCCATTCGTTTTCTGTCGGTGACACCCAACAGGGGTACCGGTGGTGAGGCGTGAAGCCATTGGATCCAGGCAGAATGGTTGCTCTCCAGATTCCCCATCCTTGCGTGCCTCTGCGGGTCTGAAGGGGCATTTGGAGCCCCGCAAGGTCCAGGGGCTGGAACCCTTCACCATGGTCCGGTGCCCGCCCTTCCTCCTGGAGATCTTCCACACATCCCTGGGATTGTTGGCCACGGATGCATCCTGCTTGTTGTTCGGGGAACCTCAGCGAGGGCGCAGTGGGCCTCCGGCCCAAGGATCCATGGCGGCCTTGGAGGGGGGATGGCTGGGTTCGACCCCTTGCAGGCGCCCTGGAAGACGGCCTGTGGATTCCAGGTTGTGCATTCCAGGCCTCGTGTGCGCCGCGGAATGATTCAAGTATTTTCGCGCGCTGGGTTATCTCGGTTGACGTTGCACCCTTCGGGGAAGGAGATGGCGTGCATTGTCCATCTGCCACAATCCGCCCGGGGTGTGTAGACTGAAGCCTCAAGTCGCGATGCCTTGGAGGATTCATGTCACGTTTGCGCCTTCCCGTTCTCACCCTGCTCCTTGCCCTGCCGCTGTGCGCCCAGAGGGCTCCCCGGGTGCTTCCTCCTCCCGTGCGCGTGGTCCTCTCCGAGGAAATCGAAGGGGAGGGCTGCACCAGCGTGATGGTGACCCGGGGGGCCTCGGTGGATGGCTCCACCATGACGAGCCACAGCTGTGACAGTGGCTCGGACCGCACCTGGATGACCATGGTGCCCCGGCGCAGCCACCCCAAGGGCGCCATGGCCAAGGTCTGGGTGGATTCCAAGGAGACCAAGGGCCCCGAGGATCCCGGACGCAAACTGGCGGGGGAGATTCCCCAGGTTCGGGAGACCTACGCCTACCTGGATGCCGCCTATCCCATCATGAATGAATTCCAATTGGCCATTGGCGAGACCACCATCGGCGGGCGTCGGGACCTCAAGAGCGAGGTGGGAATCCTGGATGCCCCGGAACTCTTCCGTCTGGCCCTGGAGCGGGCGAAGACGGCCCGGGAGGCCATCCGGGTCATCGATCAGCTCACCAGGGAATACGGCTACAACGACTCCGGGGAGAGCTTCACCTTCGCGGACAAGCAGGAAGTCTGGCTCTTCGAAATCTATGGGCCAGGCAAGGGGAAGAAGGGGGCCGTGTGGGCCGCCCAGCGGGTGCCCGATGGCGAGGTGTCCGTGAGCGCCAATGCCAGTCGGCTGCGCCACCTGGACCTCAAGGACAAGGCCAACTTCATGGCCAGTGACAACGTGCATTCCCTGGCCAAGGACATGGGTTGGTGGAAGGAAGGCGAGGCCTTCGACTTCGCCTATGCCTACGCCCCCTCCAGCCGCGCCTCCCTGGGCTGCCGACGCCGGGAATGGCGGGCCCTGAGCCTGGCGGCACCCTCCCTGAAGCTGGATCCCAATGCCGAGAACTACCCCTTCTCCGTCAAGCCCGACAAACCCCTCGCCGTGGCCGATGTGCGCGCCATCTTCCGGGATGCCTACGATGGCTCGGAGTTCGACCAGACCACGGGCCTCATGAAGGAGGACAAGGGCCAGTGGGTGAAGAGCCCCGTGGCCAACCCCTTTGCCGCGGCGGACCTGAAGGCCCTTCTGAGGGTCAAGCGGGAGCGCACCATCGCCGTGCCCCAGGCCACCTATGTCTCCATCACCCAGAGTCGGGCCTCCCTGCCCGATGCCATCGGGGGGGTGGTGTGGCTGGGCTACGACAACCCCGTCACCGCCCCGGGTCTGCCCATCTATGCCGGCGCCACCCAGGTGGCCCCCAGCTTCAGGGTGGATGGACGTCGCGAGTACAGCCGAACCTGCGCCTGGTGGGCCTTCCGAACCCCCAGCAAGCTGGCCCACCTGAGATTCCAGGACATGAAGAAGGAGATCCTGACGGTCCTGACACCCCTGGAAACCGGGCTCTACGAAAACCAGGCCAAGGTGGAGGCCGAGGCCTTGCGGTTGCACAAGGAGAACCCCGCCAAGGCCCAGGAATTCCTCACCAAGTACGTCGTGGAGGAAGGGGAAAAGGCCGTGGCGGCGTTCTGGAAACTGAGCGATCAGCTCTGGGTGAAATACTCTGGGCGGTTCTGAATTCAAAACCTGCTGCGCAGGTTTTGATAGGAGGCGAGGCTACTTGACTTCGGCCACCACGGCGTTCAGGACCTCCTTGGTGGCCTTGTCCTGGGCGAAGCACACGACCTTCAGATGGTTGCGGTCGATGAGGTGATGGCGTTCGGCGAACTTGAAATTCGGGGTCCGGGTCCAGGTCTTTTCGAAGTCCGTGAGGTACTGGTCGGTCTTCCGTTCCGAGGCGGCGAGGTCGAAGGTCACGGGGCGGGGCGCCGCGGGGTCCAGGGTCGCCAAATCCCGCACGGCCATTTTGTGGAAGACGATGCCATTGCCGCCCTTGTACTTCACTTCATCCTGCACGAGGACCACCAGGTGGTCCGCCCCGGGTACCACCTTGTCGAAGGTGCACTCCACGGTCACCACATCCCCCTTGCGGGTGGCCGTGGCCTTGAGGGTCACCGTGGGCGGGACCTTCAGGCTGCTTTCGATCTCGGCCCTGAAGGCGAGGTACTTGGACTCGGCGGAGGCGCGGTTGCCGCCGCCGGAAAGGGGCTTGTTCCCATTGATGAGCACGGTGGGGGTGCTTCGAACACTGTAGGTGGCCTGCCGCAGGGCGGTGGCGGGGTTCATGATCGGATCCGGGGCCGGGATGGGCAGGTGGTATTCCAGCACCGCCAGGTGGGTGGAGGGGATGGATTCGAGCAGGCCATCGAAGCCCAGGTCCGCCCCCACGCAGGGGGGGCATTCCGAGCCCGTGAAGATTTCCGCGAGGGCGACCCGCCCCTTCCATTCCGCGGGGGCCTTGAAGGGGGCGGGATGGAAGGGGAGCTGCCGCTGTTTCTGTTCCAGGAGGGTTGCGAAGCCATCGGCCTTGCCGTGCACCTTGACATAGGCCTCCTGGGCCCGGGCTGAAGCGTCCAGGTGGTTCTCCACGGCCGCTTCCAGGAAGCCTTCCAGGGCCTCCTTGGGCTTGCCCTGGAAG
>CAZPUI010000578.1:0-3797 GCA_964589695.1 uncultured Solibacteraceae bacterium
CGCCGCTGCACCCCCGGCCAGCACCGGTGCCGCCAGTACACCAGCCAGGTCGAGGAGTGCACCGCGAACGGCGCCGATTGGACCCCCCCGCACAACCTTCCGGAGGGCCAGGCCGTCATCTCAACCCTCAACCATGACCTCATGAACCTGGAGATCGGGCTCGCCGGCCGCACCCTCAGCCCCGAGCTGAGGGTGGTGCTGCGGGTTTTCGATGGCGCCTTCGCCCAGCTGGTGGAACGTCACTTCCACATCCACACGGTCCTCTCCCCCTCCGCCCTGGCCGCCCCCGCCTTCCTGGCCCGGGCCCTGGATCCCCTGGCCCACACCCTGGTGGAGGCAGGGGGGCGCATCTGGATGATTCGCACCCTGCCGGAGGGGAATCCCCCGGCCCCCGAGGACCGGATCCTGGTGGAAGGCGAGCGCCCCCTGGTGCTGTCGCCCTGGGGGGGGGAGGGCTGAGCCCTTAGGCGTTCTTAAGATGGTAGGTGAGGCTGAAGGCCTGGGTCATTGGGGGACGAAGGCCTGCCTGGGCCGGGGGCTCGAAGCGGACCCCCAGCCCACAGGCCTGCGCGTTGGCCCGAAGGAAGGAAGGTCCCGAGAGCACTTCTGTGCGGGAGACCCGCCCATCCGCCTCTACGGTCAGGAGCATCTCCACCAAGGTAATAGGCTCCAGACTTTCCCCGGGCCCAAGCTCGTAGCTGGTCAACCGTTATTGTTGTTATTGTTATTGTTATTGTTATTATTGTTGTTATTGTTGTTCGTGCTGGTCGAGGTTTCCTTCCGCGGGGGCTTCCCGGGATCCCCTTCACTGGCCAACCCCGGCAGGGTCAGGATCAATCCCGCGCTTCCGAGCATGAGAAGCTTGCCGCCCTGGCTGTAGGCCTGGTCATCCAGGGCCGAGAGGGTCCGACCATCGCACCAGAGGGTGGTGCGGCCCTGGGCCTGGGGGAGGGGTCGGCTCTGCTGGGCACGGCCCTGGTCGTAGCAGAAGAGGGCGCCCCGCTGGTAGACCACGTGGACCTTGCGCCCCTCGTGGTGGCGGAACCAGTCCACCAGCCAGGCCTCCTGGGCCACCCGCTCGGGACCATCCGGGGTGCGGGTGGCATTGAAGAAGGCTTCCACGACGCTCACGAGGGCTTCCAGGTTCTTGGGGTTCACGGTTCACCTCAGCACAAGGAATTCCAGATTCTGGAAGGGCAGGTTCATGGCCTGGATGTGGTAGAAGGCGTTGTTCCGCTGCTTCTGGTAGTGGTAGTCCCGCAGGTACTGGGTGGTGAAGAAGAGGTTGTTGAGGACACCGTCCAGGAAGAGGGGGGCATGGAGGGCCAGGAGGCCCGCCAGATCCGCCATCCCATGGTCCGGGCCCAGGCGGTCGCTGGGCTCCAGGCAGTCGGCAAACAACTGGTAGGTGAAGAGGTGCTGCTGCTTGGTGCGCCCTTCGTCCCCATACACCACAGGCGTATCCCGGAGCATCTGCAGGTAAAGGGTGTTCCGGATCGGTTCGGGGCAGGCCTCGGCGAAGAGGGCGCGGGGAAGGTGGACCCGGAAGCGGGAACCGAGGCGCACCACGTGGCTCGTGGGAAAGGGCTTCAGGAGCTGGGACTGGAGGGGAATGAGGTCCTCCCCCAGCTCCACCGTAAAGGCCGTGGGGCTGTAGAGGGCCTGGAGCACGGGATCGCCCTGGATGAGGGCCTGAAGGGTGTGGGTGTCCGTCGCCAACTCCCGGGGTAGTTGCACCTTGGGCCGCTCCGGAGCGGGTGCTTCGAAGGCCAGGCTGGGGTGCAGGGCGAAGACGTACGCCCGCCGGTCCTCCGCTTGGACCTCGATCGGGGCAGGGGGGTAGGTCTGGGGCTGGGCCGCATACATCACCCGCTGCAGGTCACAGGTGTACGAGCGGGCCCGGCCCGTCTGGAGCTTCACCGCCGGGCAGCCCGTGTGGCAGCGCGCCAGGTGGGCGCAGGCCCCGCAGGCCTCGTCCAGGCCGAAGCGCTGGTGCAGTTCCCGGACCTTCCGGGAACCCGTCGCCAGGATGTCCTCCACCGGGTCCCGGAGGATGTTGCCGTAGTGCAGATCCTCCAGCCCCTGGCCCCGGACGCAGGAGTACACCGAACCATCCCCCTGGACCAGGAAGAACCGCTCGCCACAGTTCAAGGCGTTCGTGCAGTAGGAGGGCGTGAACTCGTCGAACCAGTGGCGGCGAAGACCCTCCTCCAGCTCCGTGCCCGCGAAGGCCTCGTGGAGGGCCCGATGGAGGGCCACCTGCTGGGCCTCCGTGGCGGGGGCCAGGACCTCCTCCCCGAAACGGGCCCGGTTCAGTCCGCTGGGGAAGGCGAACATGAGGTTGAAGTGGTTCATGTCGAAGCCGATGTCGTGGTGGAGGAAGCGGAGGTCCGCCACGATGGCCGAAGGGTCCCGGAGGTGCTCCGCGCAGAGGGTGGCGGAGACCTTCTTGGGGTGGGGGTACTTCGCCAATAGGCGCAGGTTCTCAAGGATCCGGGGAAGGGTGTCGCCGCCCCCCCGGGTGGTGCGGTACCGCCCATGGAGGGCCAGGGGCAGGTCGAGGCTGGCGCTCAGGGAGACCTGGAACCGGGTGAACAGGGGCAGCAGGGGTTCGAAATGGTAGAGGTTCGTCTTCAGGTGGGGATGGAACTTCCGGTGCCCCAGGGCCGTGAGGGCATCGTGGTGGGTGCGGTAGTGGTCCCGGATCAGGGTGAAGAGCCCCTCCAGCACCTCCGGCGGCAGGGTCGTCACCTCGCCGCCATGGAGGGACACGTTGAAGGCCAGGACCCGCGCCTCCTCCAGCCTTTCCAGGGTGCGACGCAGCGTGTCCACGGCCCGCGCCCCATCCAATTGGAGGGAGGCCTCCGTGGTCTGGGCCCCCAGGTAGCAGTAGCGACACCCCAGGTTGCAGGCCAGGGTGGGGCTGTACAGCAGGTGCAGGCTCCGCACCGGGACGAAAGGCTTCACGCCAGCTCCCGGATTTCGGCCCCAGGGTTGGCCTTCTGCACCTTGGCCACCAGCTTCTCCACCAGGCTGTGGAACTTCTTCTCCTTGTTGGCGGCGACCTTGGGGGCCTTGCGGGCGTTGGTGGGGAAGCGCTCCCGCTCCAGGACCCAGGTTCGTCCCGCCGGGAGGTGAAGCTTCAGCGTGCCCTGGTGTCGGTGCACCTCCACCCGCGCCACCTGGCCGAAATAGACCACTTCGGGCCCGCAAAGGAGGTACCGGGGCCCCACCCGCAGCACCTGGGGCCCCCGGGCCAGGGCGAGGGTCACCCCCAGGGCGACCAGGGCCAGAAAGGCCGGGGCTGGATGCAGGGTGCAGGCCCAACAGAAGCCCAGGAAGACCAGGGCGGCCACCACCAGCCCCGGGGTGCGCCACCCCCGGGGGAGACCGTGCTTGTACTTGTAGGTGGCGAGGGGCGTGGCCATGGACCCTCCGGATCGCCCCCCATGGTGGGGCGCCGTGGGGTCCGGGTCAAAGGGTCAACTGGAACTTCCATCCCACCCCGCCATGCGGGCCAGGAGCCACCACATGGCCTTGCCCAGGCGCAGGGCCCCATTGGCGCCGAAATGGTACTGCTCGGTGCCCACATTGTCGGGGTGCATGGTGGGGAAGGTCCTCGGGATGCCCCCGCGGTCCGTCCAGCTTGCCGTGGCCGGGGTGCCATCGTTGCCGTGGGCCAGGATATCGGCGAAATCGAAGAGTAAGGCACCCCGGTCCCGCACGTAGGCACGAATGTGCTCGTGCTTGAGCTGGGTCTGCCAGCCCACTTCCCCGGTGGACGTGCTGCCATCCAT
>CAZPUI010000579.1:0-3787 GCA_964589695.1 uncultured Solibacteraceae bacterium
TCTGGCCGATGGCGGGGATCATGGCGGCGTCGAACTGGATCTCGCCGTCCACCTGGAGGTCGGGGCGGCGCTCCTTGACGAGCTTGAGGGCGGCGCGGACCTTGTCCACCAGGGCGTGCTCGGCGCTGCCGGCGGTGCTGAAGGAGAGCATGGCGACCTTGGGCTCGACGCCCAGCATGGCCTTGGCGGTATCGGCGGAGGCGATGGCCACGTCCGCCAGCTGCTCGGGATCGGGATCGGGCAGCACGGCGCAGTCGCCGAACATCATGGCGCCCTTCTCGCCGAACTTCTCATCGGGATGGATCATGAGGAAGGCGCTGCTCACGGTCTTGATGCCCTTGGCGCAGCCGATGGTGAGGAGGCAGGCCCGCACGGTCTCGCCGGTGGTGTTGAGGGCCCCGGCCACGAAGCCATCGGCTTCCCCGGTCTTCACCATCATGCCGCCGAAATACAGGGGTTCTTGCAGGGTCTCCAGGGCCTTTTCGGCGGTCATGCCCTTGGCCTTGCGGGCTTCATGGAAGGCCTCGGCAAAGGCCTGGGTGCCCGCATCGGTCTTGGGGTTGCGCAGGGAGGTCCCCTCCAGGCTCAGGCCCAGTTCCGCCGCCCGGGCCTGCATCTTCGCCGGGTCCCCCAGGACCGTCAGCTTGCAGATGCCCTCGGCCAGAATCTTGCTCGCAGCGGTGAGGGTGCGATCGTCCACGCCTTCGGGCAGCACGATGTGGCGGGACAGGCCCTTGGCCCGCTCCCGGAAAGTCTTGAACCAGGCTTCATGATTGGAACCCATGGGATCTCCTCGGAAACCTTCATTTTGAGGGGAGCAGGCCCAGGGGAACATCACAAATTGTCAGGAATACCCCCGAGCTGACGGAGTGTCGGCCGCACCCACCTTGGCGCCCGCGTCGGCATTCGTGCTGCAATGGACCCGGAGGCCCCCATGCACCCTGCCCTTCTCCTCCTCGCCCCTTCCGCCCTCGTTGCGCCCGATGCCACCCTGAACCGCATCGCGGAGGCCTACGTGCACCTGGTCCTGGCGGTGGGCCGCCACGACCCCTCCTTCGTCGATGCCTTCTACGGACCCGAGGCCTGGAAGGCCCAGGCGGCCAAGGGCAAGCCCGTGCCCCTGGGAGCGCTGCGCAAGCGGACCCAGGCGCTCCAGGCCCGCCTCAAGGCTGTCCCGGCCTCGCCCCGCAAGACCTTCCTGGAGAAGCAGCTGGTGGCCGTGGATGGCTTCCTGCGCCGCCTGGGGGGCGAGCGGATGAGCCTGGCCCAGGAAGCGCGCCTGCTCTACGACATCGAGCTTCCCACCGTCCCGCGCGTAGAACTGGAGGCCGCCCGCCAGAAGCTGGAAGCCTTGGTGCCCGGGGAAGGCACCCTGGAATCCCGGGTACAGGGCCTGCGCAAGCGTTTCTACGTGCCTGCGGACAAGCTGCCCGCCCTCTCTGAGGCGGCCCTGAAGGAGCTCAAGACCCGCACGGCCAAGATCCTGGACCTGCCCAGGGGCGAGAAGTTCCGCCTGGCCTTCGTCAAGGACAAGCCCTGGGGGGGCTACAACTGGTACGAGGGCAACCTCTCCAGCCTCATCGAGGTGAACACGGACCTGCCCAAGAGCCTGGATGGCATCACGGGACTCCTGGCCCACGAGGGCTACCCCGGACACCACGTGTACAACGCCCTGCTGGAACAGGACCTCGTGAAGGCCAAGGGTTGGGTGGAGTTCACGGTCTACCCCCTCTACTCGCCCCAGTCCCTCATCGCCGAAGGCACCGCCAACGCTGCCCTGGGCATGGTCATTACCGAGGCCGAGCACCGCGCCTTCATGAAGGACGTGCTGGCGCCCCTGGCCGGACTGGACACCCAGGACCTGGACCGCTACCTGGACCTGCAGAAACTCCTGGGCACCCTGGGCAAGGCCGGAGACCTGGCCATCCGCATGCAGCTGGAGGAAGGCAGGCCCGACACCGAAGTCATCGCCTTCCTCCAGCGCTACGCCCTCTCCACCCCCGAGCGGGCCAAGAAGAGCCTGGAGTTCAACAAGGTCAACCGCGCCTACGTCTTCACCTACTCCGTGGGCCAGCGCCTCGTGGAGGCCCACTGTGGCCAGGGCCCCGACCGCGTGAAGCGCTTTGTGGCCCTGCTGAACCGGCCGGTGACGCCCACGGAGTTGGCGGGGAAAGCGCCTTAGCTGTCGCCCCGTCGAACCTTGTCAAGCCATGAGCTGCCAGCCTTGGCTGTGGGAACCGTCGAGGTTAGCTAACCACCGGTAACGGACGCTGTGGGTTTCTGCGCGCCCTTCGCCTCCGTCTGACCACCCTGAACACCCAGCGTGCCAGCAGGCCCAACAGGAGCAGCAGGCCCACCCCCACGGCCAGGGCCAGCTTGGCCAGGGTGGGCAGTCGCCATTTCACGTGGAAGTCCATGGGGGCATGGATGAAGCCCGTCGCGTCGGTCTTGCCGGTGTCAAAGAAGGTGACCAGGAGCTTCTCGAAGGCCTTGTACTGGTTGGATTCCAGGTGACCCATGTCCGTGAGCACCACATGGCTGCCCCGGCGCAGGTGGGGCAGGAGCTCCTTCGCGGCGGCCTCGGCGGGGGTGGAAAAATCCAGGTTGCCGCTCAGCAGGAGGGTTTCCACCTCCGAAGGTTGTACCCGGCGATGGTCCGGGTGGATGGGTGAGGCTGGCCAGGGGTTCGAGCCTGAAAGGGGTCCGAAGTGGAGCAGGGATCCAGGGGAACCCAGGATGGAGCTCGGGGGATCCATGTCCTTCGCATAGTTTCGTCCTGGCTCGTAATCGATCAGGCCCTTGCAGAACATCTCACCCCACACGAACATCTTGGGCAGCACGAAGTTGCCGGCCATGGACAACAGGGCCAGACCACTGGCATCGCCCTGGTCGGCAGCGACATAGGCGTCGAGCACCATGGCGGCACTACCCCGATTGAAGAGAAAGAAGAAGGCCGCCACCCGCACCTTCCCCGGATCGATGGGAAAGCCAAGCCAGCGGCGGGGCATGTTGCGCGTGACCCGGCGCAGGGCTCCAGCCAGGTCGGGGCAGCGCTTCAGGCATTCCGGATTCTGGGCCCAGAGCCGGGCATAGGCTTCAATCTGGGCATCGATGGTCGCGGGATCCCAGATGAAATGGCCCGGGGGATTGACACCCCACATGAAGGAACGTTTCACCCGCCCAGGGTGGATCTGGGCATAGATCTGGGCGACGCGGGTGCCATAGCTCTTGCTCCACAGGTTCAACTGCGGGTAGCCAAGGGCGGCACGGGCCGCTTCCAGGTCCTCGGCCACTTCCGGAACCGAGTAGCCCCGGAGGTCGATGCCCGCGGCGCTCAGCCGCGTCACGGAGGCCGTCATGGCCCTGGAAAGGTTCGCCAGGGATTCCGGTCCGAGCAGATCGTCCCCCTTCCCCTTCAAGGCCTCTCCGATTTCGGGACACTCCAGGACCACGGAGCCATCCACCCCTCGGTAGCCCACCATCACGAAATCGTGGTTGGCCAGGAGCGCACCCATCGAGTGGTTCAGCGTGTTCAGGATGTTTGTCCCGCCGGGTCCACCCTGGAGGTTGAATACGGGTTCGGCGGGGTGGGGATTCCGGGCGCGGATGCGCACCAGGGGCAGCGCGATCAGCCTGGACCCCACCTGGTTTCGGTTCTCGGGCACCACCAGCACCCCCCTATCCCCCTGATGGAGCACCCCATCGGGCGCCTTGAAGGAGGCCGGACGGAGGGTCAAGGCCCCAGCCTGCGCCCCTGGGGGCACCTGGAGGACCTCGGAGTCGGCCC
>CAZPUI010000580.1:0-3787 GCA_964589695.1 uncultured Solibacteraceae bacterium
GGGGGAACGGCTGACGACGGCCACCGTGGCCCGCTACCTGGACACCGGTGGCATTCCGCAGTCCCCGGTCCTGGAGGAAGAAGGTCATCTCCTGAACCTGGAGGCCCTGGGCGGCTACGGTCCCTTCCTGGCCGTGGCCTGCGCCCGGGATGCCGCGGGCCATCCCACATTCCCCGCCACCTACGGGGCCGGCATCGGCATCGAGCGCCTGCTCTGGTCCCTGCTGCGGGGTCCCCAGATCCGGAACATCGAGGACGTCACCTTCTTCGGCAAGAACCCCGACAGCGCGGAGTTGTTCCTGTTCTAGGCTCAGCGCCGCTTCCGGCTGCAACCCAAAAAGTGTCAACACGGAGAACACTGGGGACACGGAGATGGGCACGGAGGAAAGAATTCTAGTCCTAGGCGGAACCCGGCTTCTTGGCCTGGTTCCAGCAGGGGCACAGCCGGGGAGCACGCGTGTGTTCTCCAAAGGCTGTGCCCCCGATGGAACGCGTGCGGCCTCGCCGCACGCCCCGCGTCAGCGGGCAGGCCTGGAGGCCTTTGGGGGCTTACGTCGATTAACTGCTCGCACGGATCTTACGAGCCATGTTCCCACTTGCACCCTCCATTAAGTTTCCGTGCTTTCTCATGCCACGCATGCGTGGCATCTCCGTGGTCTCCGTGTTTTAATTCTTGAAAAGACAAAAGTTGCCAAGATGCTGAAATCCCGCTTGCCTCAGGAAATCGCCCCGCGGATAAAAAAAGTCCCCGGCTGCGGCGAGGGCCGGGGACGCGAAGGAGGAACGAGCGCCGCACCGCATTGGATGCCAGAAATGGGGTTTGTTACAGCCCACCCCTCAGGTTCGCCACGGTCTTCAGATGGTTCCCCTCCCTGCGGAGGAGGGCCACCAGCCGACCCCCGTGCAGGCCACGGAGGGGACCGTCGGGATCCGGGAAGCCCGCGGGAAGGGGCGCGGCTCCGGGTTGCACCCTGCCCGGGGGGATGGTGCGGCCGTGGGCCAGATGGTCCGCCTCTTCGTCCGTGAGTTCGCGGAAGGGGCACCAGGGCAGGAGGTCCTCTCCGTCCACGAGGGGCTCCTCCCCTTGGGCTGGATCCATCCAGGGACCGATGGCCGTACGGTGCAGACGGGTGAGGTGGGCCCCGCACCCAAGGGCCCGCCCCAGGTCCCGGGCCAGGCTGCGCACGTAGTAGCCCCCGCGGCAGGTGATCCGGAGGCGGCTGGTGCTTGGAAGGTCATGGGCCACCCACTGGGCCTCATGGAGGTAGACCCTGCAGGGGCGCAGCTCGAAGACCTCGCCGCGGTGGGCCTTCTTGTAGGCCGCTTCCCCATCGATCTTTTTGGCGCTGGTGGCCGGGGGGACCTGGTCATTCCAGCCCAGGAAGGGGCTCAGGGCGGTCTCCAGCAGCTCGGGCCGAAGGTGGGAGGGATCGCCTTGGAAAGTCTCCTTGCCGTGCAGGTCGCAGGTGTCGGTTTCCAGGCCCCAGGCCAGGTCGGCTTCGTAGGTCTTGGGCAGGGGATGGAGGTATTCCATGAGCCGGGTGGCCTGACCCGAAAGCACCAGCAGCAGGCCTTCGGCGAATGGATCCAGGGTGCCCCCGTGGCCCAGGGCCAGCTTGGGTTGGCCCCCTTGGCGGGCCCAGGCCTTGAAGCGGCGGATGACATCGAAACTGCTTTCGCCCACGCGCTTGTGGGCCAGGTGGATGCCGGGTTCGGGAACGTCTCGCATGGAACCAGGAAACCACGGAAGGATGTATCGCTACACTAGGTCTTTCCGCCGAAAGGACAGATGATGCGGCAGCCCCGGCCGATGAAGAAGATCCTCGTCATCAATTGCGGCAGTTCCTCCCTGAAATACGAGGTGCTCAGTCTGCCCAACCGGGAAAGCCTGGGGCGGGGCCAGGTGGAGCGCATCGGCGGGCCCAGCGGGAACCTGGTGCAGATTTCGCCCAAAGGGGACATTCGCCTGGAGCTGCCCATCCCGGACCACGGGGTGGCCATGGACTGGGTGGTGAAGTCCCTGGTGCATGGGGAGAAGGGCATCCTGGAATCCCTGAGCGAACTCCATGGCATTGGCCACCGGGTGGTGCATGGGGGCGAGAAGTTTGCGGCCTCCGTGGTCATCGATGGCGAAGTCCTGGCGGCCATCGAGGAAAACGTCCCCCTGGCCCCCCTCCACAACCCTGCCAACCTCCTGGGCATCCAGGAGGCGGGGCGCCACCTTCCGGACTTGCCCCAGGTGGCCGTCTTCGACACGGCCTTCCACCAGACCATGCCCCCCACGGCGTACCTGTATGGTCTTCCCCGGGAGATGTACGACCTCCACCGCATCCGGCGCTACGGCTTCCATGGCACCAGCCACCGCTTTGTGGCGGCCCGGGCCATGGAACTCATGCGGCGCCAGCCGGACAACACGAACCTCATCACCTGCCACCTGGGCAATGGTGCCTCCATCACGGCCATCGAGAAGGGGCGCTCCATCGACACCTCCATGGGCTTCACGCCCCTGGAGGGCCTCATGATGGGGACCCGGGCCGGGGATCTGGATCCCGCCATCCTGGGCTTCCTGGAAGAGCGGGGCTACACCAGCAAGGAGCTTCAGAACATCCTGAACAAGAAAAGCGGTCTCCTGGGCCTGAGTGGTCTTTCCAACGACCTGCGGGATCTGGAGGCCGCCGCTAGCGCGGGCAACGCCCACGCCGAAGAGGCCCTGGATGTCTATGCCCACAAGGTGCGGAAGTACATCGGGGCCTTCGCCGCCAACCTGGTGAAGGTGGATGGCCTGGTCTTCACCGGCGGCATCGGCCAGCACGGCGTGCGCATGCGGGGCCGCATCTGCCGCCGCCTGGAGCACATCGGCATCGTACTGGACTACGAAGGCAATGCCGCGAATGGCAGCGGCGAAGGGATCGTGAGCCGCGACTACAGCCCCACCACCATCCTGGTCATTCCCACCAACGAGGAGCTCCAGATCGCCATGGATGCCTACGGACTGCTCTTCCCCGGGGAGTTCCAGGAGCGCCGCAGGAGTTCGGATGTGAGCGTGTAGGTACCTTGCTGGTGAGGCCGATCCCGGGGCTTCAGCCGGATCTGTGCATGCTCCCAGGCGTCCCCGGCCGCGGTGGTGAGGCACCACCGGTGGTGCAGGGAGCAGGCCAGGGGCCTAGCCCCGGGGAGACCGCCCCCGGCTGAACACGTACAGCAGCACCGCCACCACCACCGTCCCGAAGGCCAGGGCCATGGGCCGACTCAGGGTTTCACCATAGAGGAAGAGCCCCAGGGCCAGTTGCAGGGTAGGGCTCAAGTACTGGATGAAGCCCAGGCGCTGGAGCGGGATCCGGGTGGCGGCAAAGGCGAAGGCCAACAGGGGCAGGGCGGTGACGGGGCCTGCCACCAGCAGCAGGGTCGTCACCTTGGGGGTTCCTCCCAGGAAGGCGCCCCGGCCCTGGAGGTGGGTCCACATTAGCCAGGCCAGGGCCAAGGGGGCCGCCACGAGGGTCTCCGCCGCCAGGCCCGAAAGGGCGTCCAGGCCCGCCCGCTTCTTCAGGGCCCCGTAGATGGAAAAGCTGCCTGCCAGGGCCAGGGAAACCCAGGGCAGAGTCCCCAGGAGGACGGAGGCCCCCGCCACCCCCAGGGTGGCCAAGCCCAGGGCCCCGGCCGTCCAACGGTCCAGGTGCTCATGGAAGAACAGGGCACCCAGGGCCACGGAGAAGAGGGGCGTGATGTAGTAGCCCAGGGCGGATTCCGTCACCCGGCCCGCATTCACCGCCCAGATGTAGACCCCCCAG
>CAZPUI010000581.1:0-362 GCA_964589695.1 uncultured Solibacteraceae bacterium
GGCCCTGCTGCCGGAGGGGGAGGACGTCCTGATGGGCACCCGGGGCTCCGGCCTGGTGCGCTTGTCCAGGGGCCGCCTCAGCCAGGTCGGGGCGAGCACCCTGCCGGATACCTGGGTCTATGCCTTGGCCCGGACCTCCGATGGGGTGCTGTGGGCCGGAACCCGCCAGGGGCTGCACCGATGGGATGGGCGGCGCTGGTTGGACCTCTGGCCCGAGGGCCTGTCCAGGTGCATCGTGTCCTCCATGATCGAGATGCGGGGACCTGGGGGGGAACAGGTCCTTTGGATCGGCACCCGGGGCAAGGGGGTCCTGCGGTACAGCAAGGGGGTGTGGACCCGCTGGGACCGCGCCCAGGGGCTCC
>CAZPUI010000581.1:372-3786 GCA_964589695.1 uncultured Solibacteraceae bacterium
ACGGCGCGGTGCGCGACCGGATCATGGGCATGGTGGAAGTGCGGAGTCCCGATCTGGGACACCAGATCTGGCTCGCCACCTACCAAGGGGTTTGCCGCATGGACGCCGACACCCCGGGAAGGAACTGGGCCCCCGTGGAGGTGGTGGTCGGGGAGGCCTCGAAGTCCCTGGTGGTCTACCAGCTTCAGACGGACCGGAAGGGCCGCGTCTACGTCTTCACCACCACGGGCGTCTACCGCCTGACGGCCCAGCCGGGGAAAGCCTTCGCCGTGGACCACTTCACCACGGGAAATGGGCTCCCCAGCAATGGGTGTACCGCGGGCAGCACCATGGTGGATTCCAAGGGACGCATCTGGACCGGTACGGTGGCGGGTGCGGCCGTCTTCGATCCCGCGATGGAGATGACGGACCGGTCCCCCAAGCCCCTGCTCCTGGAACGGGTGCTGGCCGGGGGGCGGGAACAGGCGGCGGGAACCCCCTTCCAGGTGCCCTGGCGCCACACGGCCACCCACTTCCAGTTCAGCCTGCTCAGCTTCACCCGGGAGGAGGACACCCGCTTCCGGACCCAGCTGGTGGGCCTGGAGGAGGCACCCACCCCCTGGGGAAGGGAGGGGCGGCGCGAGTTCCCGGCACTGCCCCAGGGACACTACACCTTCCAGGTCTGGGGCCGGGACCACGCGGGCAATCTGTCCGGCCCCCTGCGGGTGGCGTTCCAGGTTCTGCCGCCCCCCTGGGCCACCTGGTGGGCCTACCTCCTCTACGGGCTTCTGGGGGTCGGCTTCCTGATGCTGGGGATCCGAACCCGGACCCGCTTGCTGGAGGCCCGCACCCGGGAGCTGGAAGCGGCGGTGGACCTGCGCACCCAGCAGCTTGCTGAGACAGTGGAGGATCTGAAGGAAGCGAGGAATGTGGCGGACCGGGCCAACCAGGCCAAGAGCTTCCTCATGGCCACCATGAGCCACGAGATCCGCACCCCCATCCAAGGGGTGATCGGCCTTTCGGATATGCTCCTGGCCAGCCCCTTGAGCCCCTCCCAGAAGGATGTGGCCGCGACCCTTCACCAATCCACAGAGGCCCTCCTCGCCATCCTCAACGATCTGCTGGACTACTCCAAGCTGGAGGCCGGACACCTGCAACTGGAGCGTGCCCCCTTCGATCTGGTTCGGACCCTGGAGGATGGGGTGGCCCTTTTTGTGGAATCCGCCCATGCCAAGGGATTGGAGATCGCCACCCAGCTGGAGCCGGCCCTTCCCACCCGGGTCATGGGGGATGCAGCGCGCCTTCGCCAGGTGGTCATGAACTACCTTGGCAATGCCATCAAGTTCACCGCCTCGGGCCATGTGGTTCTGGAGGCCACCGCCCAGGCTTCCCCGTCGGGGCCGAGGCTGGTCATCTCCGTGGTGGATTCCGGGCTGGGCATCCCCAGGGATCGGCTGGATCAACTCTCCACCCCCTACCCCCGGGTGGACCCCCCCACATACCGCAAGTGGGGGGGCAGGGGGCTGGGCCGGGCCTTCTGCAAGCGGGTGGCGGAGGCCCGGGGGGGGGACGTGGGGGTGGAGAGTGTGGAGGGGCAGGGCAGTACCTTCTGGGTCAACCTTCCCCTCGTGGCCGATGAAGCCGAACGCAATGGCCCTCCCCTGGTGAATGTCCGGGTCCTGGCCTTTGAACCCCAGGCGCAGTCCCGGAAGGCCCTGGACTGGCATCTCCAGGCGCTGGGGGTTCAGGTGACCTGGGCGGACACCTTGGTGGATCTGACCTCCCGGTGGATGGGCATGCGGGAGGACGGGATGGCCTGTCATGCCGTGCTGGCTTCCACCCAGGGCCTCGGCGTCTCCCTGGACACCATGGTCAGTTCCCTTCTGCGCATGGACCCCGAACTGCCCCTGGTGCTGGTGACCCAGGGCAGGGGCCTTGGGGAACTGGAATCCCTGGACGCCCACGGCGGTGTGCGCACCCTGGTGAAGCCTCTGCGGAGGCGGGGGATCCAGGAGCTTCTGGCGGAGGCCTTGGGGCTGGTGGAAGCAATCCCGGAGGCCCCCGTGGGCTCCAAGGGGCAGGTCCTGGTGGTGGACGACAACGAGACCAACCGGAAAATCGCCCGTTTCCACCTCCAGGCCCTGGGCTACGCCTGCACCGCCGTGGAGAGCGGGGAAGAGGCCCTGGAGATCCTCTCCAGAAACACCTTCCACACCGTGCTCATGGACTGCGAAATGCCGGGCCTGAGCGGCTTCGAGACCACCCGCAGGATCCGGGCGCGGGAGTCCGAGGGGCGGCATCTGCGCATCCTGGCCATGACGGCCCACTCCGTGGAACATGCCGGGACCCGGAGCCAGGCGGCGGGGATGGACGGCATCCTGCTGAAACCCCTGCGCCGGGACGCCCTGGTGCAGGCCTTGGAGGAAGGGGGCGTGGGCCCCGAGGAAGGGGCAGCCCATGCCCTTGGGGTGGATGGCCTGGACGAGCACACCTGGAGCGGGTTGGAGTACCTCGAAAAGACCAGTGGGGCGGGCGCCATTGCCGAACTGGCCGAGGACTTCCGCCTGGATGCTCGGCCTCGGTTGGCCAGGCTGCAGAAGGCCGTGGAGGATGGGGCTCGGGATCAGGTGCGCCGGTTGGCCCATGACCTCAAATCCAACAGCGCCACCCTGGGGGCGGTGAAGCTTGCCCTGGTGGCCAAGCGCATCGAGTACACCTCCCTGGAGGCGCCCCTGGAGGAACTGCGGGATCTGGTGATCCTGGCGGACCAGGAGCTGGATCGGGCCCTTCAGGCCATCGCGCAAAGGTTGAAGGAACCTTGATAGGCTGGGGCCGGAGAGCTCCCCATGATGCCCCTGCTCAGCGCGGACGAAATGCGCGACCTGGAACGACGCTCCATCGAAGGTTGGGGGATACCTTCCCTGGTGCTCCAGGAACACGCCGCCCTGGGGGCCCTGGCCCTCCTTCCCCCCGAGGCCCCGCTCCATGTGCTGGCGGGCCCCGGCAACAATGGGGGGGATGCCCTGGCCCTGGCCCGATTGGCCCGGCTTCGGGGCCAATCGGTGAAGGTCTGGACCCTGGTACCCGAGCCCACGTGGTTCGGCGACGCTGCCCACCAGGCCAGCCTCTGGGAGGGACTGGGCGGTGCCTACGCGTACACCGAGGATCCCGCTGCCACCGTGGCCAGTCTCCGGGGGTGGGTGGTGGATGGTCTCTTCGGCTTGGGCACCCGGCTGCCCCTGCGGGGCGCGGCCCTGGCCTGGGTCCAGGCCCTGGGCGCATCCCCCGGGTCACGTCCCTTCTCGGTGCTGGCCCTGGACCAGCCCACGGGACTGGACCCCAGTTCCCCGGAGATCCTGGGCCCCTGCGTGCGGGCGGATCGCCCCGCCTGGTTTGGTCAACGCAAGGTCACCCATGGCCTGAGGCCCGCCGCCC
>CAZPUI010000582.1:0-3779 GCA_964589695.1 uncultured Solibacteraceae bacterium
AGACCGAGAAGACGGGTGACGGCGCCAAGGCCGACGCGAAGAAGACCGAACTGCGCCAGTTCCCCGCGGGCACCTACATCGTGCGCATGGACCAGCCCTACAGCCGCATCGCGGATGCCCTGCTGGACTACCAGTACTGGAGCCCCGCCGATCCCCAGAAGCGCCCCTACGACGACACGGGCTGGACCTTTGGGGAGGCCTTTCATGTCCAAGTGGTGAGGGTGGTGGATGCCAAGGTGCTGGAAGCTCCCATGGCCCGGGTGGAGGCCGTGAAGGCGCCCTCGGGAATCCAGGGAAAGGGACCACTCTATGCCCTGAATCATGATGCCGATCCCTCCCTGCTGGCCCTGCGCTTCCGCCTTCCCGGCGCCCGGTTCGAGGCCGTGGAGGAGCCCTTCGAGGCAGGGGGTCGGACCTTCAACCGGGGCTCCTTCCTGATCGACCAAGTGGGGCCAGAACCCCTTCAGGCCGTGCTGGAGGCGCTGGGCCTGCGGGTCCAGGCCCTGGAGGCTCGCCCCGCCGTGAAGACCCATCCCCTGGTCCTGCCCCGCATCGGCTATGTCCACACCTGGGTGGGCACCCAGGATGAGGGCTGGTGGCGCATGGAATTCGACCGTCTGAAGGTGCCCTACGACTACCTCAGCACCCAGGTGCTGGCCCGCACCCCGGACCTGCGGGCCCGGTGGGATGTCCTGGTCTTCCCGCCCGTGGGACGGAACGGGGCCGCCGTGGTGGCTGGCCTCCCCATGTGGGGCAATGCGCTGCCCTGGCAGGCCACGGCCCAGACCCCCAACCTGGGCACCCCGGATGCCACGGAGGACCTGCGCCCCGGCCTGGGCTTCCAGGGGCTGGCCCACCTGGAGGCCTTCGTACGCCAGGGGGGCCTGCTCATCACCGCCGGGGACACCACGGAGCTGGCGGCCACCTATGGTCTGACCCCGGGCCTCTCCGTGACCCGGCCCACCCGCCTCGTGGCCCCGGGCACGCTGGTGTCCGCCCGCTTCGTGGACCGCACCAGCCCCCTGGCCTATGGCTACGGGGAGAATCTCACGGTGTACAGCGCCCCCAACCTGGTTTTCGGGGTGTCCCACACCCTGGGGGGCCGCCCCCGGATGACCCCCGAAGGCCCCACCCGCGCCACGGGCCGAGGGACCGCCGATGAGCCCGACACCCCCCAGGGCCGTCCTCTGGTCCTTCCCCCGGAGGAGCCCAAGGTGGAGGCCTGGCAGGCGGCGCCCCTCACCCCGGAACAGCTGCGGAACCCCATCCAGGTGCTGCCACCCAGCCAGCGGCCCCGGGTGGTGCTCCGTTTTGGGGACGCCAAGGACCTGGTGGTCTCCGGACTCCTGGAGAACGGCGCCGAGCTCGCCCAGCGCCCCGCCGTGGTGGACCTGCCCTTCGGCAAGGGCCACCTCGTGCTCTTCGCCCACAACCCCATGTGGCGCGGCTCCACCCAGGGCACCTACGGCCTCGTCTTCAACGCCATCCTCCATTGGGATCGGTTGGATGTGGGGCGCCAGAACGTGCCTTAGTATCCAGAACGTGCCTTCACCTGATGCACAGTGGGGCCTGTGCTCATGGCACGTTCTGGAGGGGGAGCGCCCATGTCTGAATCAATCCACGATTCGAAATTTGGCGTCCAGACAGCGTGTGCCAGCCAATGATCCGGCAAAATTCAATGCCGGGAACCTATTCTTTTCAGGAATTCAATAACGGAGCGGGTTTGAGAGTCGTGCCGCTGGCTCTGAATGAAAACCAGTCAGATCTTGACCCAAAATTACGCATCGATTATCCTTTCTACCTATTGGGCCACAAGCTCACACCAAAAATTTTGCGGAGGATATCGTGAAAAAACTGAAACTTTCCAGGGAAACTCTTCAAGTAATATCCGACAGCACACCAGTTCAGGCGGGGGCTGCCGATATCTCCAGATGGTTACCATCGTGCGAATGCTTCAGCCCGGTTATTTCTTGTGGGTTTACTTGCTGGGATGAAACCTGTAATACCCCCCCCCTCCCGAGCCACCGTCTGGTGTGGTGGGAGCTCCGAAGTGCACCCCCCCGGCTCCCAGGTAGGGTTGTAGGAGTTCCGTCGAGGCCGGTTTCGTAGGGCGGGAAAGATTCTCAGACTCTGCCTTGTCATGGGCTTGCCAATTCCAGTCGTCAGCCTGAACCTTCGATCTAGCTGAGTGGAGGATAGGGCAACGCAGGAACGCGACCGAGCGCCAGTCCGGGGCCGAAGCTGATGTTTCCGAGGGTAATATTTAACTGCATCATTGCTATGACCTACAAGTAATTACTCTTGGGGTTCGAGGCGGAGCCCCGAGACTCCTTGGCTGATTCCCGAATACGAGGACTTTGTGGCTGCGGGCCATCCCCGCAGCTTTTTGTTACTGTGCCCGAACTACTGCTGCAACAAGGTGGCCTCCAGGTATAAAAACGGTGCACCCGGTGGGTGTGTTCGTGGAACGTCGCAAACCGGGGAAACGCCCAGGTAGAAAAGGCGAATCCATGATCGGCAGGGCTGGACCGGATCACCGTCTTCAATCATTCTGGATGTTGGGGATGCATGCGCGGTGGACGCCCGCGACCATCATCTGAGGAAGCCCGCAGGCCGTTGACGCCGGATTGGTGGTAACGCGCAACGCAACGCCCGAGGGTGGCAAGATCCACATCGAAAGCCTTGGCGGTAGTCATACGGCGGGTGCCCTGTCCCATACATGGCCTGAGCCCGGCAGCGGTCCCGGAATTATAGATTCGCAGCTATTACCACTCCGAGTTTGAATTATAGCGCACTGGAACTGACGCACGGGCCCCCGACAGGGGGCCGTCCCCGGTCATGAACGTGCCTGCGGTACCTTGACCCGGGATGCCGTGCGCGGCACGTTCATGACAGCCCCTGTTGGAGGTCCCCCGATGCCCACCCTCTACATGAAATCGAGCTGCACCACCTGTCGCAGGGCCAAGGCCGTGCTGGCGGAGCTGGGGGTGGAGGTGGTGGCGCGGGACTACTTCCGGAAGCCCCTGGAGGCGGCGGAGCTGGAGGCCCTTCTGCCGGAGGACCCCATGCCCTTCATGGGGAACAAGAGCCCGAAATTCAAGGAACTGGGGCTCCAGCACCGGAGGCTCACCAAGGCGGAGGCCGTGGCCCTCATCGTGGAGGACAACAACCTGCTCAAGCGGCCCCTGCTGGTGCACCAGGGCGGCGCCGTGATCGGGCTGGACGAGGGGGCCTATCGGCGCCTGGAGGGGACACGGGTGTGAGCTGCTGATGCCCACCACCCAGATCTTCCTCACCGAAAGGGACCGTTTCGATACCCGTCGCTTTGACCCCTGGACGCAGAAGTCCATCTACGCCTATGGCCACCAGGATGTGCCGGACGACCTGCCCCTGCCCGCAGCGCTGGTGGACTTCCTGCTCCGCCAGGTGGACCGCTACGGCGGGGGTTCCGAGGGTCTGCTCCATGCCCTGAGGTACCTAAGGGAGGGGCTCTTCCGGCGCACGATCCACCCCAGTGCCGCCCGCGCGAGGCTTGATCGGTTGCGCCAGAGCCTTCCACCTGCAGCCAGGGGGGATCTGCGGGCCCTGCGGAGCTTTGCGGAGGATTTCGGGTTGGGAGGGGGGTAGGCTCGCGCGGACTCATCACCCGTCGAGAAATCCTGATGCGTCCTCTGCGATGGGCTGATCGAATCACTGTCCGCAAACGATATCCGGTTGGTTAACGATAGGCTGATCAAAGCGCTCCTGCGATTGGAGTGGGCTTGTGGTCATAGTTAGCG
>CAZPUI010000583.1:0-3778 GCA_964589695.1 uncultured Solibacteraceae bacterium
GGATGGCTACTACCCCCTCACCGCCAAGGCCGAGGCCGAGGAACTGAAGAAGCTCAAGTAGCCAATGCATTCAACCCCAGGAATGGAAGGAAGCAGGGCGCTGCCCGGCTCCCTTCCATTCCGCTGCTGAAGGAGTCCCATGTCGGCGGTGGATCGCGTGCTTGCCCGGGCCAAGCGGGTGGACCGGTGGATGACCTGGGTCATCACGGCCGGGGGTCTGGCCATCATTGCTGCGGTGCTGGGGATGCTGGTGGTCATTGCCCACGAGGCTTGGCCCCTCTTCGCATCCCCCAAGGTCCGCGCCCTGCAGGGTCAACGGTTGGCCCCGGCCCAGCACCTGGTGGTGGAGGAATCCGGCCTGGCCTTCCTGGCCCTGGACCCTGCAGCGGGGATCCGGGTGCACCGCGCGGACCGGGCGGAACCCATGGCCCTCCTAGAGTCGGGCCCAGCCCGACCCTGGAAAATGCTGAGCGCCCCCACGGCCCGGGGCGAGTTCGTGGTGCTGGGGGCCGATGGGCAGATGGCCTTGGGCAAGACCTCCTGGGAAAAGCCCGGTGGGGAGCCTGATCCTTCGGCCTGGACCGCCCAGGTGGCGTGGCTGGCCAGCCATCCCTGCCCCGAGGCACCGGACAAGATCCTCTCCGCCCGGCTCATGGAGACCGGGGGCCTGGAGGGGGGCGCCTCCCTGCGGGTCATCGCCCGGCGCGGCCAGACCCTGGTGTGGGCGGACGGTCCCTCGGATCCCAAGGCCCCCCTGGCCTGGAAACCCCTGACGCTGCCAGAAGGACAGCCCACGGCGGCCCTGCTCACCCCGAACGGGCGCCGAGCCTATGTGGGCACGGAGGAAGGCCGGATCTTCCTGTTGGAATTGGGCGATGCTCCCGCGCTGGTGGCTTCCACGACCTTCAGTCAGCCCGTCTCCGCCCTGGGGTTCGTCCTGGGCCAGACCACCCTGCTGGTGGGAGGCCGCCAGGGGGCCATGATGGCCCTCCAGATCCTCAACACCGAGGGCCGGGGGCCCGTCCTCCAGGTCTTCCACCGCTTCACCCCCATGGTCGGAGCGGTGCAGGGTTTCATGATGTCCCTCCGGGACAAGCGCTTCCTGGCCTGGAGCGAATCCCACCTGGTGGTGGACTACCTCACCACGGAAAAACGCCTTCTGGACCAACGTTCCGAGGGCATCCTCCACGCCGCCCTGGCCCCCCGGGGAGACCATATCCAGGTGCTGACCCGAGGGGGGGAGGTGCGCCACTGGTCCCTGCATGCCCCCCATCCCCAGACCTCCTGGCGCACCCTATGGGGCCGCACCCATTACGAGGGCTATGACACGCCCAGCCATGTCTGGCAGAGCACCGGGGGGACGGATGACTTTGAGCCCAAGCTGAGCCTGGTGCCCCTGGTCTTCGGGACGCTGAAGGGCACCCTCTACGCCATGCTCTTCGCCCTGCCCCTGGCCCTTCTTGGTGCCCTCTACACGAGCCAGTTCGCCTCGCCACGGCTGCGGAACACCATCAAACCCACCGTGGAGATCATGGCCGCCCTCCCCTCCGTGGTGTTGGGCTTCCTGGCAGGGCTCGTCCTGGCGCCCCTCTTCGAAAGGAGCTTCATCCAGATCTTCCTGCTGCCTGTTTGCGCCCTGGTGGTGGGACTGCTGGCGGCTCCGCTTTGGATGAGGACCTCCCGTGCCTTCCGCAACCTCTGGGGAGAAGGTAGGGAGGTGGTCTGGACGATCCCGGTGCTCCTCCTGGGCCTGGCCCTCTCCTTCGCCGTGGCCCCCTGGTTCGAGCGGGTCTTCCTGGCGGGGGATTTCCGGCAGTGGCTGCTGGATTCCAAGGGCATGATCTATGACCAGCGGAATGCCCTGGTGGTGGGCTTTGCCATGGGCTTCGCCGTGATTCCCATCATCTTCACCATCAGCGAAGATGCCCTTTCCAGCGTTCCCAGGAGCCTCACCAGCGCCAGCCTCGCCTGCGGGGCCTCCCCCTGGCAGACCGCCTGGCGGGTGGTGCTGCCCACCGCCAGCCCGGGCATCTTCTCCGCCACCATGGTGGGCTTTGGGCGGGCCATCGGGGAAACCATGATCGTGCTCATGGCCACGGGGAACACCCCCATCCTGGACTGGGGCCCCTTCAATGGCATGCGCACCATGTCCGCCACCATCGCCGTGGAGGCCCCCGAGGCGCCCGAAGGCGGCACCCTCTTCCGGGTGCTCTTCCTCACGGCCCTGCTGCTCTTCGCCCTCACCTTCCTGCTCAACACCCTGGCGGAACTCATCCGACAGCACCTGCGCAAGCGCTACGAGACCTTCTGATGCGTGGATTCCGAGAATGGGCACGGCGCGGAAGCGCCCTCATCTGGCTCTCAGGGGGCACCCTGGCCCTCTCCATCGTCATGATTGCCGGCCTGGTGGGTTTCATTGCCGTGCGCGGCCTTGGCTTCTTCTGGCCCAAACCCATTGTGCAGGTCCAGACCCCCGCGGGTCCCGTCCTGGGGGAGATCTCGGGTTACGAGGAGGCCCGCTTCAACAATCCCGAGACCCTGCAGTTCCGGGTGGCCAATCGCGACCTCTACGGCCAGGACTACCGCTGGCTGCCCACCGCCGACCTCGCCCAGGCCCAGCATCCTAAGGACGCGGTCCTGGTGGAGCGGCTGGAGGGTGGGCCCTTCATCGGCCGCATCAAGGGGGTGCGGAAGGAAGGCCAGTTCCAGGTGGAGGGTCCCCAGGCCCTGGAAGAGGCCCAGCGTCGGCTTTCCGAAGCCACCCGGGCGCGCCTTTCCGTCCATGACCAGGAGCAGGGGGAAGTGGGGCGGCTCAACGCCCAGCTGGAATCCCTGCGCCTGGAGAAGCGCCGCCTCCAGGGGGCGGGCCAATCCATTGTTTCGGTGGAACAACAGGAAGCCCAGCTTCACCAGCAATACGAGACCGCCCAGGCCCGCATTGCCCTCCTGCGCACCGAGGCCCAGTCCCTGGAGGTGACGCTGGAAAGCGTGGATGGCCAGACCAAGACGCTGCCCCTGGGTCAGGTGGTGCGCATCGTCCCCGCCAATCAGCTGGGTTTATGGGGCAAGGCGCGGGTGTACCTGGGCCGGATCTGGGAATTCGTGGCGGGGGATCCCCGGGAATCCAACACCGAGGGCGGCATCTTCCCCGCCATCTTCGGCACCGTGATGATGGTCTTCATCATGACCCTGGTGGTGGTGCCCCTGGGGGTGGTGGCCGCCCTGTTCCTGCGGGAATACTCCAAGCAGGGCGTGGTGGTGCGGACGGTGCGCATTGCCGTGAACAACCTGGCGGGGGTGCCTTCCATCGTCTTCGGCATCTTCGGCCTGGGTTTCTTCGTCTATACCTTGGGGGGGTCCATCGACCGCCTCTTCTTTGCCGAGTCCCTGCCCACCCCCACCTTCGGCACCGGCGGCATCCTGTGGGCCTCCCTCACCCTGGCCCTGCTGACGGTCCCGGTGGTGATCGTGGCCACGGAGGAGGCCCTGAGCACCGTGCCCCGCTCCCAGCGGGAAGCCAGCCTGGCGCTAGGGGCCACCAAGTGGCAAACCACCTGGAAGGTGGTGCTGCCCGGGGCCCTGCCGGGCATCCTCACGGGCCTGGTGCTGGCCATGGCCCGGGGCGCCGGTGAGGTGGCCCCCTTGATGCTCACGGGAGTCGTGAAGTTGGCCCCCACCATGCGCCTGGACAGCACCTTTCCCTTCCTCCACCTGGACCGCAAATTCATGCACCTGGGCTTCCACATCTACGACGTGGGCTTCCAGAGCCCCAACAGCG
>CAZPUI010000584.1:0-3777 GCA_964589695.1 uncultured Solibacteraceae bacterium
TGGCGCCCTTGCGGGCGTGCTCGGCCTGGGTCTTCCGGCGAGCAATGGCCTCTTCCTCTGCCTTCTTCCGGGCGGCTTCCTCGGCGGCCTTGCGTCGTGCGGCTTCTTCCTCGGCCCTCTTCCGGGCAGCGTCCTCTTCCGCCTGCTTCCGGGCGGCTTCCTCAGCGGCCTTGCGCTTCGCATCCTCGGCGGCGGTATCCACCACCGGGGCGGGCTTCTTGCAGGCAACGCCAAGCCCCGCACCCAGGGAAACCAGCAGGGTCATGGAGATGATGTTTCGCAAACGCATGTTGTCCTCCAACGGGCTCAAGTGTAGCAACGGCGCACAGATGGTGTGCCATTTTTAGCGGGAACGGGTCCACTTAGGGCTTTGGCAGGCCGCAAAATCGGTAAGGGCTTTCACAGTGTTGCCCGAAAGGTCGGTGGTGTAGAGCTTCAGCCCCCCACGGCTGCCACTGCTGAACACGAGATGGCGCTCGTCCGGGGACCAGCCCGGGTTCTCGGAACTGGCCACCCCGAGGGTGATCTGATAGGACTTGCCCTCCCCCAGCTTGTAGATGAACAGGTCGAACTTGTTCTCGAAGCGGCTCACATAGGCGATCATCCCGCCGCCGGGACTCCAGGAAGGGGAGGTGTTGTAGCTGCCCTCCTTGGTGAGGCGCCGCAGGTTGGATCCATCCTGCTCCATGAGAAAGACCTGGGGTGAGCCATCCCGATCGGAGGTGAAGGCCAGCTGGGTGCCTGCGGGGTTCCAGCTGGGCTCGGTGTTGCTGCAGTTGGTGTAGGTCAAACGGCGCACCTTCCCGGTGGCCACCTCGAGCACCATGATGTCCATGTCCCCGCGCCGGTCCGTGACCTGACTGTAGGCCAGCCGGGTCCCATCCGGGGACCAGGCCGGACTGTAGGTGTGACCGGTGAAGGACCCTGCGGGTGCCAGGCGCACGTGGGGACCATCGGGGGTCTTCTGGCCCCAGATCTCCGGGGTGCCCCCCTTGTAGGTGACGTAGGCCAGCTTGCCATCCCCGGCCACCGTGGGGCTGATGGACAGGGCCTTGTGGTGGGTGAGCTGGAGCGGATTGGAACCATCGCGGTCCACCTGCCAGATCTCCTTGAGTCCAGGACCGTGGCTGCGCACGAAGACGATGCGGGAGGCGCTCACGCCCTTTTCCCCGGTGAGCATGGATACCAGGTCGTCGCACACCGCATGGGCGATGCGCCGCAACAGGTTCTCCTTGCCCACGTAGGGCTTTGAAAACACCGCCTTGCCTGGGCGAACATCCACCACCGTGGCCTCCACCCGGACTTCGTCCCCCTGTTTCCCCACCTTGGTGAGCAGGAGCCAGTCGGCCCCCGCCTCCATCCAGGCCTTGTAGCTGGAGGCATCGGTGCCTTTCACGGTCTTGCCCTTAAGCAGGCTGAAGGGACCCGCCTCCTCCAGATCCCGCTGCAGCACCGCCTCGAAATCCTTCCGCACCTGCTGCTCGTCCACCCGATCCAGGGTCGGGGCGACGAAGGCCACCGCCAGCTTCGTACCTGCCGAGGCCGAGAGCACCACCTCCTGGTTCCCCTGGGCCGCCAGGGGCAGGGTCAGGAGCAGTCCCAGGATCCAGGTCCCAAGCCTTCGCATCATGGTGCCTCCACGCGAGTTCCGTTCATCCTACCAGCAACGGTAGGGCTCCCCCGCCATCAGGAGCCGCAGGGTGGCTTCGGGCATCGGGAGGTGGGGCCATTCGCTGGGAAGGAACCAGCCCCAGGCCAGGGTGGTGTGCAGCGCGCCGGGTCCCTCGCAGCGGAAGGGCCAGAGCCTCACCGTAAGGTCCGTATAGGCATGGTCCAGGGAGGGCAGGACCCGCCACGTGGCAGGCCGCCAGGCCAGTTCCTCCTGGAGCTCCCGCACCAGGGCCTCCGAGGGCGATTCCCCCGCCTCCACCTTGCCCCCGGGCAGTTCCCAGAGCCCTCCGAAGCGCCGGGACTGGGCGTGGCGCCTCTGAAAGAAGATGCGCCCCTGGCGCACCACCAGGGCCAGCACCACCTCGGTCATGGGGTCGTTCCGCTGGCATCGACCATGCGCTGGGCATAGCTGGTTCGCAGGACATCCAGCCAGCCCAGTCGAAGGAGCCCGTAGCGGGGCCGCAGCTCCCGGGACACCCATGCCTGGAGTGCCTCCACGCTGTGGCAGTCCTCCAGGGAGGCCACCAGCGCCTCGAAGGCCTGGGCATCGGCCCTCTGGGCCCGGATCACGGGGGCGTAGCTCAGGCGGTGGATCGCGCTGGTGCCCCGTTCCTTCAAGGCCCGCTGGTGGGCCGGGGTGCCGTAGCCCTTGTGGGCGGCGAAACCATAGCCGACGTACTGGGCATCCAGCTCCACCATCAGGGCATCCCGGTGGGTCTTGGCCAGGATGGAGGCACAGGCCACGGCGCAGGAAAGGGCGTCCCCCTCCACCAGCAGTCGCTCGGGAAGCCCCGACCGGGGGGCTCGGTCCCCATCCACGAAAAGGATCCGCGGCCTGGGGGTGACCCCGGAAATGGCCTGGCGCATGGCCGCCAAGGTGGCCTGGAGGATGTTCTCCCGGTCGATGGTCAGGTTGTCCACCTCCGCCACGGACCAGGCCGGCAGCACGAGTTTCAGCTCCGCCGCCAGGGCCTGGCGCTTGTCGGGGCTCAGTTTCTTGCTGTCCTTGGCCCCCCGGAGCACATGGCCCCAGCGCTGGACCGTGGGCGGGTCCAGCAGGACACAGGCCGCCACCACCGGACCCGCCCAGGCGCCACGACCGGCCTCATCCACCCCGCCCCAGGCCACGCCGGGGGGCACGTTGCCCAGGTCCCAGTCCAAGGGTGCGACGGGCTTGACCATCTAGGGGATCCTCCGTCCCAGGAGGGCCACGGGGGCCGGATGGGGACTCCCCGTCAAGGCCAGGAAGGCCGCCCGCTGGGCCTGGGTGGTGCCAGGGTCCGGCACGATGCGGGTGGTGCGAAGCCGGGATTCCGTGATCCTGAGCCGGAAGGTCTCCACCCGACCCCGGAGGGACGCGAGCACCCGCACGGTCTGGCCCGGCAGGACCTCCCCGAGCCGGGCCTGGGCCTCGGCGGCCGTGGTGGTGCGCCAGTCGTTCACGGCCAGGATCTCGGCGCCGTACCCCAATCCCGCCTTGGCCGCAGGGGAGGAGGGCAGGACGTTCTGGACCACCGGAGCCCCGGTGCCGAAGGTGAGTCCCGACCAGCCGCGGCTGCGCTGCACCCGGAGGGGATCCATGCGCTCCTCCTCGGACAGCAGGTCCCAGGGCGCCAGCTGGTCGAATCGAAGCCCGTACGCCTTCTCCAGGGGGCCTGCATCCAGGGATCCCACGCCGGTGATGTGCTTGGCCCAGAAGGGCTCGGGGTTTCGTCCCGAGAGTTCCTGGAAGGCGGCCCTAAGATCCTGGTCCTCCAGGGGCCCATCTCCGTGGCGCTGCCACAGGAAGGCCAGGTACTCCGCCACCCCAAATCGCCCCGCGGTGGCCAGCCGCAGATGGGCATCCATGAGCCAGGCCACCAGGGCGCCCTTGTCGTAGTAGCTCACGGTGCTGTTGGTGCTGAATTCCGTGGGGCGGTAGAAGCGGATCCAGGCGTCGAAGCTGCTCGCCTCCAGGGACTGCTCCAGCCGCCCGGCCCGGGAATTCTGGTCCGTCCACCACTGGGCGAGCCGACGGGCGACCCAGGTCCAGGGCACGAGCCGGGCCTTCAGCACCACCACGAACTGGAGGAAGCCCGGGTCGAACAGCCGCTGGTAGTCCACCGG
>CAZPUI010000585.1:0-3774 GCA_964589695.1 uncultured Solibacteraceae bacterium
CCATCCGACTTGCTCGCAATGGTGCCAAGAAGCGTCCCTTCTACCACATCGTCGTGTCCGAAAACGATCGCATCCCCACCGGCCGTGCCATCGAAATCATCGGTTTCGTGAACCCCATCGCCACCAAGGGCGAGACCGTTCGCATCGATGCCGAGAAGGCCAAGGGTTGGCTCTCCAAGGGCGCCCAGCCCTCCAAGACCGTCCAGGACCTGTTCAAGAAGAACGCCATCCTGTAGGGTTGAAGGCACAGCATGAAAGGCCGGGTTCGACCCGGCTTTTTGTGGTCCAACACTCACGATGCTGTCCAGGCGCGCCCCTGATTCCCATCTGGGACACCCCCTGAGTGCTTTCACGAAGCCGACTTCGCGGAGGACCCATGAATCTGGAAGCCTTCCTCATGGATGTGCTCACCCCCCTGGTGGACCATCCAGACCAGGTGCGCGTCGAGGTCGCCTCCAACGGCAAGCGCCGGGATGTGCTGATCCATGCCGAGCCCGGTGACCGGGGACGCATCATCGGTCGCAACGGCCGGATGATCAGCAGCCTCCGGACCCTCTGCAAGATGGCGGGGGAAAAGGCTGGTCTCAGCGTGAGCCTGGAGCTGTACGAAGGGCAGGCCGAAGCCCCAGGCCAGGAGGCCTGATGCTGCTCCTGGGCCATCTCGCCAAGGTCCAGGGACTGAAGGGGGAGTTCCTGCTCCATCCCATCATGGATGACCCGGATCGTTTGCCTGGGCTGGAGCGCCTGGTGCTGGCACCCCCGGGCCTGAGTTTGGATCACCTGGACACCCCCCCCCCCGAGGCGCGGCCCGTGCGTCTGCGGGGCTTTCGATGGCACCAGGACCGTCCCGCCGTGGCCTTCCACGAATTCGCCGACCGCACCTCCGCGGAGGCGATGAAGGGGTGGTCCCTGTGGATGCCCGAGGATCTGGCGGATCTGCCCGAGGGCGAGAGCTTCCGTCATGCCTGGATCGGGTGCGAGGTCTACGTGGCTGACACCCTGCTGGGGGAGGTGGTCCGCCTGGATCCCACCCCCATGGGCTACGACATGATCCTCATCCGGGACCGAAGGCCCGGGCGCCGCGGCAACCGCGAAGTTCCCTACATCAAGGCCTGGCTGAAGCTGGACTTGCCCAATCGGCGGATCGACCTGGACCCGCCACCCGGCCTTCTGGACCTGGATCGCTTGGACTGAGTAGGGGCCTGAGTTGTGCCGTTCGATTCATTGAGCTGCGGCCCCTTAGGCCGGGTCAGACGTTCGATGGCTGAGTCGTTTTAACGCTTAGCCCGGGCGGGTGGTTTCCCAGGGACCTGGCTCGCCCAGGAGATCCGCCCGCATGCGCCCCACGCAATCGGGGCAGACGCCGTGGGAAAAGCGGGCCTCCGTGTGTTCCGACAGGGCCTGCTCCAGCTGGGTCCAGAACCCTTCGTCATCGCGGATCTTCTTGCAGTAGGAGCAGATGGGCACCAGTCCCCGGAGGGTCTTGACCTCCCCCAGGAGCTGCACCAGGTCCGCGTTGGCCGCCATCAGATCCTGGGTGCGGCGGGCCACCAATTCTTCCAGGCGCCGGTGCTCTCGTCGCGCCGCCCAAAGCCGCCACTGCACCACCAGGGTGCCCAGGCCGAGGAGGCCCAGCCCCGCGAGCACCAGGAACCAGGCCTGGAAATACCAGGGGGGTTGAACCTGGAAGGCCAGTTCCAGGGCGGGACCCGTGGGCCCATCCGGGTGCCGCACCTGCGCCTGGAAACGGTAGGTCCCCGAGGGCAGGCTGGGATAGGAGACCACCAGTCCTTCCGCGGGGCGGAAGCTGGATTCCAGGCCCACCAGGCGCACTTCGATTTGAAGATCCTCCACCCCATCTCCGGGTGGTACCGCCAGTCGGAAGCTCGCACCAGCCGCCCGGTGGGGCAGACGTGTTCCGGGTGTTAGGGCGTGCCCCTGAACATCTTCGGCGGAAAGCAGGGTGATGGAGGGGAGGGGCGGCTGGGGTTCATCGAAGCGCGGGTCGAAGCGGCAAAGGCCTGCACTGGAGGCGAACCACGCCGTGCCATCAGGATCCTGCCAGGAGATGTTCTGCCCGAAGTCGGGGGAGGGCAGCCCCCAGGCACTGGTGAAGCGGGTGATCTGCTTGCCGTCCCAGATGCTCAGGTGCCCGTTCCCCAGGACCCACAACCTTCCTTGGGCATCGCACCAGCCCGCCACCATGCCATGGACGCACAGGGGATGACGCTCGTCCAGGACCGGGCCCGGTTCGAGTCGTCCCTCGGGGGGGCGGGCCACCAGGGAGGAGATCCGCCGGACCTCGGCATGGCTGACCCAAGCGTTGCGGTGGCGATCCCGCCAGACACCGGTGGGTGCCATGTCGGGGGAGGGCACCGAGAGGACCTTTTCCCATCGCCCCTGGCGCAGTTCGAAGACACCCTCCGGCACGGCGGCCAGTGAATCCCCATAGATCCAAGCGGGTTCATCCGCCCGCCCCAGGACCACGGGATGGGCCTGCCATTGGGTGGCGGCCCCTTCCAGCCGGAAGAGCCCCTGGCTGGTGGCACAGAAGACTTCGCCTTGGGGTCCCCAGGTCACACACCCCACCTGGACCCCCGGGGGCAACCCCGTCACCCGAAGGCTTTCCAGGCGACCCTCCCGAGAGATGCGCACCAGAGGCTGGTCCTTGAACCAGGGGGCGCTCCCGCCCATCCAGAGCGCCCCCGTGGGATCCTCCGCCAGGGAGATCACTTTCCAGCCCTCGGTTCCCGGCACCCTTTCGAAGCGGGAACCCACGGACCGGTAGAGCCCCGATTCGGTGCCCACCCACAGGTGTCCTTGGCGGGAGCGACGGATGGAAAGGATGAGGGAAGGGGACAACCCCTGATGGTGGTTGAAGTGGGTGATGCGGAAGCCGCCCCGGAGTCTTTGAAAACCCGCGCTGGACAGGGTCCAGAGGGTGCGGCCCTGCTCCAGCACCAGGGGCCAGTCAGGGTGGAAACCCACGAGCCCCTCGCGCTCTCCGAGGTGGCCCACGTCGTTCCCATCCACATAGGCCAGGCCTTCGGGGCCCTGAACCCAGATCCGGCCCCAGGCGTCCTCCGAAAGGGAGGCGTCATTGCTCCTGGAGAGCCCGAGTCGGGGACCAAAGCGTCGGGGGCTGGGATCCAGGCATACCAGGTCCTGGTCGGATCGCACCCAGATCCGCCCTTTCCCATCCTTGAGGACGCGCATCGGATGGCCTTGCAGGAGGGTGCGCAGGGGTCGAAGCTTCCATGCCTGGCCATTCCAGTGGGCCAGGCCGGGTTCCCCTACCAGGTAGAGATCCTGGTTGGCGAGATCCCGGGTGCCGGCGACCCATAGTCCCTCGGGGACGGTGAGGGATGGGCCCTGGGTGCCATCCATGCGAAGGGGGAGGAGGGTGCGCTTCTCCAGTTGGCCAAACCCTTCGTGGCTGATGGGCAGGACACGCTGGGTTTCGGGGATGGTGGGCCCCTTCAAGACCTTCCTTCCCACCAGGAAAATGCCCGAGGGGTAGCGCACCAAGTAGCCCGCCTCGGGGGTGTACACCAGGTCCAGCAGTCGTTCGGTGGGAAGGCCATCCTTGGCCTCCATCCGGCGGTAGCGTTGGCCATCAAACCGCCAGAGCTCCCCCTGGTTGAGGAACAGGAAACCCCCTTGACCGGTGGGGAGGGGCATCTGGGCCAAGCCCAAGCTCAATCCCTTGGCGGGGGGGAAGACCTGAAAACTGTGGCGGCCCTGGGGATCACCCCCGAAGAGGGAGAAGCCGAA
>CAZPUI010000586.1:0-3770 GCA_964589695.1 uncultured Solibacteraceae bacterium
TCCCCCGGCAGGCCTTGGACCTGAAGCCTGGCCAGTGGTCCCTGGGAATGGCCCAGCGCTTGGCCCTGGGTCGCGCCCTCATGCTGGAACCGCGACTGTTGATCCTGGACGAGCCCCTCACGGGCCTGGATGGTCCCCGGGCCCGGGAGTTGTGGGAGGTCCTGGCGGAATTGCGCCACCAGGGGCTGGCCATGGTACTGCTGGGCCACGACCTCCGGGTCCTGGGTGCCCTCTGTACCCAGGTGCTGGTGCTGCACCAAGGCCTGGCCATGGCCCAAGGGTCCACCCAGGAGATCCTGGGGAACTGCCGACACCCCTATGTTCGGGCCCTTTGGGAGGCAGCCCCGGCCCTGGATGGCACCGGTGGGAAGCCCTGGGGCCAGGTCCCCGAGCGGACTCCCGGCCCAGGGGCCTGCCCCCTGGAGGGGCGATGCCCCCGCAGCTCTCCCACCTGTGCGCTGTACCCAGGGATGCAGGAAGGGCTCCGCTGCCACCATCCCTGGGACGCCCTGCCTTCCAACCTGTCAAGGTGACAGGAACCAGGGGGACGGGGACCTGACCTCCGGCATCCCAGGCCCAGAAGGAGGCTTCCATGGCCCAGATCACCCTCAAAGGCAACCCGTTCGCCACCATCGGCGACCTTCCCAAGGCGGGCGACGCCGCCCCCGATTTCGTGCTCACCCGCACGGACCTCTCGGAAGTGAGCCTGGCCTCCTTCCCGGGCCAGCGCCTGGTGCTGAACATCTTCCCCAGCCTGGACACCCCGGTGTGCGCCACCAGCATCCGCCAGTTCAACGCCAAGGCTTCCAGCCTGGTGGACACCACCGTGCTCTGCATCTCCGCGGACCTGCCCTTTGCCGCCAGCCGCTTCTGCTCCACCGAGGGCCTGGACAAGGTGATCCCTCTGTCCGTCTTCCGCAGCCCCGCCTTCGGCCAGGCCTACGGTCTGACCATCACGAACGGCCCCCTCAAAGGCCTCCTGGCCCGGGCCGTGGTGGTGCTGGATGCCACGGGCAAGGTGCTCCACACCGAACTGGTGCCGGAGATCGCCCAGGAACCCGATTACACCGCCGCCCTGGCCGTCCTGTAGGGCCCCCGGTCCTCACGACTGTTAGCCCTGTGATCCCCTTACGGCCCCTTTGATCGCCAGGGTACCCACCGGGAATAGGTTTTTCGTGACCGCGACTTCGCCCGCCCAAGCCCCGGAACCGGGGCTTTTTCATGCCCGTGGCCGGGGTGCCGACAGATGGACAGAAGGTGCCCCATGGATCCTGATCTCCGCCCCGAGACCCCCGTCATCGGCGAGGCCGAATACCTCCTCGAAACGCCCCTGAAATGCTCCCACTGCGGCGGCGAGATCCAGTCCGTCCTGGTCATCCGTCTGCTAAGGGAAAGGGTGAACTTCGTGTCCACCCTTCCCCGCCGCGGCTATGCCATGGTGTGCCCGCTCTGCCAGAGCATCCTTACGATGGCACTCGGGTAAGGAACGCGTCGATATCCTCCTCCTGGGTGTCGAAGGCACACATCCAGCGCACCACGCCCGTGGCCTCATCCCAGGGCCAGAAGAAGGAATGGGCCTGGAGCGGGGCGATGCGCTCCTTGGGAAGCCGCACGAACACGGCGTTGGCCTCCACGGGATAGACCACCTCCAGGTCCTGCCTGCCGAGCAGGGCCCCCTGGAGCCGCTGGGCCATGGCATTGGCGTGGCGGCCGTTCTGGATCCACAGATCCCCCTCCAGCAGGGCCTCGAACTGGGCGGACACGAAGCGCATCTTGGAGGCCAGCTGCATGGTGCACTTCTGCCAGTAGGGAAAGTCCCCCCCCAGGCCGGGCCTCAGGAAGACCACGGCCTCCCCCAGGAGCATGCCCTGCTTGGTGCCCCCGAAGCTGAGCACATCCACGCCCTCCAGGAGGCCCGCCACCGGAAGGTCCAGGGCAGCCACGGCGCACCCCAGACGGGCGCCGTCCACGTGAACGCCCAACCCGTGGGACTTGGCCAGGTCCACCAGGACCCGGAGTTCCTCGGGTCGGTAGACCGTGCCCACTTCCGTGGGTTGGGTGAGGGTGAGGGCCACGGGCAGGGCACCATGCACACCGTGGCCCTTTGACAGGGCGGCTTCCAGGGCGGCGGGATCCACCTTGCCCTGCCGGGTGGCCAGGGGGACCAGGCGCATACCCAGGGTCCGCTCCGGTGCGGTGCTCTCATCCACCACCAGGTGGGCCATGTCGGAGCAGAGCACGGCCCCGTGGGGCTTGGCAAAGGCCAACAGGGACAGGTTGTTGGCGGCCGTCCCGTTGAACACGAAGTGGGTGGATACGGATCGCCCGAAGAGCCGGTCAAAGGCCGCACGGGCCCCGGCCGTCACCGGATCCTCTCCATAGGCCATGGCGTGACCGTGGTTCACCGCCAGCAGACTCGCCATGATCCGGGGGTGGACCCCCGCGAAATTGTCCGAGGCGAACCCCCTGGCAAAGGCCTCGGGCCTCATGTCACTTCGCCGGCTTGATCTGGTGGACCACCGCCTGGGGGTAGTCCTTCTTCCGGACCTCCCGCAGGGCTTCCTCCGCGGCCTCCTGGGTGGCATAGGAACCCAGCACCACCCGGAATCGGATGACCCCTGACCCCGGGGTTTCCACCATCCAGGCCTCCTGGTGGCCCTTGGCCTTGGCGTTCTCCAGGCCTTTCCGCGCGCTGGCCTCTTCCTTGAAGGCCCCGATCTGGAGGGTGAAGGGAGCCTCGTCCGGGGTCGGCTTGGGCTCGGTCGCGGGCTTGGGCTTTGCCTCGGACCTGGGGACGCTCGAGAGGGGAGGTGTGACGGCCGGATCGAGGGCCACCTCCGGCTTGGCAGTGCTGGGAGGCGCGGGAACCACGGGAATGGGGTGCCCCTTCCGCAGCTGGATCACCAGCCACACCGCCGCCGCCAAAAACAGGGGAACGAAGACCACCAGCAGCCAGTTGCGCAGAAGGATCCACCCCGAGACCCGCGCCCCCCCCTGGCGATGGGTGTCGGACTCAAAGAACCGCGTCTGGCATTGCCAGCAGCGGTAGGGGCGGCGTCCCGCCCGCAGCTGGAAGCGTTCCATCCCCTTTCGCCGGGACCGATGGACATCCGCGCTTCCACACTTAGGACAGCTGAGCACTTCCATGGCAGAACTCCTCAGGGATCACCATTTCGAAATCAATTCCAGGGTAGGTGGAAAGGCGGGTCCGGGGGAACCCCTTCAGATCGCAGGGATTTGGGGAATTTTCCTGACAGTTTTCAGGGACGAATCTCCCTGAGCTTGCGGAGCTCCGGGGCCAGCATGGCCGTGGCCCCCACGGTCACCAGGGTGAGGATTCCCCCCACCGCCACACTGTTGACCAGTCCCAGGAACCGGGCGGCCAAGCCACTCTCGTAGGCCCCCAGTTCATTGGAACTGCCGATGAAGAAGGAGTTCACCGCCAACACCCGACCCATGAGGTGGCTGGGGGTGAGGGTCTGGGTGAGGGCTCCACGCACCACCATGGAAAGACCATCCAGGGCGCCCCCCAGGCCCAGGAGCACAAGGCTCAAGGCGTAGTTCCGGGAATAGGCAAAGGCAATCCAGGTGAGGCCGAAGAAGGCCACGCTCCAGAGCAAAGCCGGTCCCGTGCGCTTGAGGGGCCGGCGGTGGGTGAGGGCCAGGCTCATGAGGATGGCACCGATGCTGGGGGCAGCCCGACGGCCCCCGAACCCCCGGCCCCGCACCCGGCGGACGCCCCTGGGTAAGGCGCGCAGCCGGGGGGAGGG
>CAZPUI010000587.1:0-3742 GCA_964589695.1 uncultured Solibacteraceae bacterium
GTCCGGCATAGCGTCGCGCGCATTCACCGCCAGGTTGAGCAGGGTGTTCTCCAGCTCGGCCGCGTCGGCGTGCACGGGCCACGCGTCGGGCGCGAGGTCCGTCTCGACGACTATCCGCTCGCCCAGCGCCCGCTGGAGCAGCTCGATCATCCCGGTGATGAGGCGGTTCGGGTCCAGCGCTTCGGGGCTGAGCTGCTGTCGACGCGCGAAGGCCAGGAGGCGGCCGGTGAGCAGCGCCGCGCGCTTGGCCCCATCCGCCGCGTTGTCGAGGTAGGTGCGGACGCGCGGATCGAGTTCGCCGGTCATCCGCCGCCTCGCCATGTCCAGGCTGCCGATCACGATCGCCAGCATGTTGTTGAAGTCGTGCGCGATGCCGCCGGTCAGCTGGCCGATGGCTTCCATCTTCTGCATCTGCCGCACCTGGTCCTCGGCGGACTCACGGCGCGCCATTTCCCCGCGCAGTTCCTGGGTTCTCGCCTCGACCCGATCCTCGAGACTGGCGTTGAGGTCTCGCAGCTCGGCCCGCGCCCGTTCGGCCGCCATGGCGCCGCGCGCCTGCGCCAGAACCGCCAGGGTGAGCGCCAGGGTGACCACGGCGCCGGCCACGTCCACCTTGCCCTGGCCCAGCAGCTTCCCCTCGCCCTTGAGCACGGTGATCTTGTTCTTCTTCATCAGGTATTCCACGCCCTTGCCATTCTTGAGGACGATGCGGTTCTTGCGCTTCACCAGGGTGACCAGGTCGGGCTTCATGGCGGACACGTCCACTCCGGCAATCCCGTAGTCCGCAAGGTCCTTCATCTGCTCGTAGCGATGGGCCGTCTCCAGCCAGGTCTTGGCGGGCACGCAGCCCCGACGAAGGCAGGTGCCACCCAGCCCCGCAGGATCCCTTTCCACCACCGCCGTGTGAAGGCCCAGCTGGGCGCCGCGGATGGCAGCAATGTAACCGCCGGGGCCGGCGCCGATCACGATGAGGTCGAAAGAGGCCATGGAAATCTCCAGGTTCGGGGTCATTTCAGCTTGTTCGGATCTTCGGTCTTCTGCCAGTCGATTGGCATTTTGGGTAACAGATTGTCATATGAAATGGGCTTGCTGCCCCAGGTTCGTTCCTCGGTAGGCCATTTTCCTGCCATGGCCTTCTCCCGCCCGTCTTGGATGCGCAGGATGGCCGCGGCATCACTCTCCCCCTTGGGAATGGCGCCGGGGCGGAAGGCCAGGTGCAGCAGTTTGCCCTCGGGCTTGCCGGCCACCTTCAGACCCGTGTAGTTGTCGATATCCGCCCAGTCCATGCCCGTGGGGGCTTCGAATTCTTCCCGGGGCGTGGTGGCCAGGGCCTTGCGCATGAAGTCCTTCCAGATGGGCAGGGCCACCCTGGCTCCGTCCGCCTTCTTGAAGATGGGCTTCTTGGTGTCGAGGCCCACCCACACCCCGCAGGAGATGCGGGTGGAGAAGCCGATGAACCAGGCATCGGTGTGATCCTGGGTGGTTCCCGTGTTTCCGGCAATGGGCCAGTTGAGCTCCGCCGCCCGGCCCCCGGTGCCACCCTGGAAGATCACCCCCTGGAGGCACTGAACCAGCTGGAAGGTGGCCATGGCATCCACCACCTGCTCCCCCATGGTCTGGCCGTGCTGCTCCAGCACCTTCTTGTCCCGGTCCACCACCTTCTTGATGAGGAAGGGAGAAGGGCACTGTTTCCCGAGGTTGGCCAGGGTGCCATAGGCCCTGACCATCTCCTTGAGGGTGAGGTCCGCCGTGCCCAGGGCCGAAGCGGGATAGGCATCCAACCGGCTCTCGATGCCGCACTTGCGGGCGTATTCCAGGAAGGCGCTGCCACCCACATCATCCAGGGTCCGCACCGCTGGCACATTCCGGGAATCGCGGATGGCCTCGAAGATGGTGATGGGTCCCCAGAAGTCGCGCTCGTAGTTCTTGGGGTTGTAGGGCGGTTGTCCCGTGAAATGGAAGGTCGTTGGCACGTCCTCCACCATGGTGGCCGGGCTCTTCCCCTCGCTGAAGGCGGCTCCGTAGACGAAGGCCTTCATGGTGGAGCCCACCTGGCGATAGGCCTGGAAGCTGCGGTTGAACTGGCTCCGCTTGAAGTCGTAGCCCCCTACCATGGCCCGGATCTCTCCGTTGGTCGGATCGACGGCCATGAGGGCGGCCTCCGTGTCCGGCTCCTGGTCCAGTTCCACCTGGGTGGGAAGGCCATTGGGGTCCACCGCCTTCACCAGCAGCAGAGGCATGGCCCCCCGGGTGAGGGCCTTGAGACCCTTTTCCCCGGCCCAGGCGAAGGCGCTCTGGGGTACGTCCAGCACCGAGCTGCCGATGCGCACCTTGGCGACCTGTTCCTTCCACTCCAGGATGACGCCCCGAACATTGTCCCCGACGGTGAAGAGACGCTTCCATTGGACCATCTGAACCTTTTCGGGTTCGGGGGTGCGTCGCACGTCCTCGGGCCTGAAACCCCGCTGGCGGTCCACGGCCCGCAATCCATTCCGCACGGCGTCATTGGCGGCGGCCTGCCAGTCTCCGTCCAGGGTGGTATGGACCTCGAGGCCTCCATTCAGGACCTTGTCCTTGCCGTACTTCTGAAAGAGGTGGTTCTTGATCTCCTCCCGGGCGTAGGGCGCGGTGGAATCGGTGCTCCCCCCTTCCTTCCCCAGGCGGATGGGGCGCTGCTGGGCGGCCTTGGACTGGGCCTCGCTGATGAAACCTGCCACGACCATGCGACGGAGCACATGGTTCCGCCGGAGGGTGGCCCGCTCCCGCTGCTGCGCACCCAGGTAGGGGTTGTAGAGCCGCGGGCTCTGGATGATCCCCGCCAGGAAGGCGCATTCGTCGATGTTGAGGTTGATGGCCGCCTTGTCGAAGTAGTAGCGCGCCGCGGCCTCCAGCCCGTAGTACTGGTTGCCCACACCCCCGAACCACACCTCGTTGGTGTAGCTCTCCAGGATCTGCTCCTTGGTGTAGGCCTTCTCCAGCTTCCGGGCCAGGATGATCTCCTTGAGCTTCCGCCCCAGGTTCTTCTTGCGCTTGTTGGTCACCACCTTCACCAGCTGCATGGTGAGGGTGGAGAAGCCTTCCCTTCGGCGCCCCAGGGTGGCGACGGCCGTCAGGGCGGCCCGGGCGGCCCCACGGTAGGAGATGCCGCCGTGCTGGTAGAACCCCGTATCCTCGGTGGCGATGAGGGCCCCGATGAAGGGCTTGGGGATGTCCCCGAAGGGGATCAATTCCCGGTGCTCTTCGGCGATGACATCGATGACATTGCCCCGGACGTCCAGGATCTTGGTGGTGGTCTTGGGGACCCGGAGGGCGAAGAGGGCCAGGTATTGGTCCACATCCCGGCTGTAGATGGACCAGGCGATGCCCAGGGAGAGGCCGCCCACACAGAGGGCACCGAGGACGGTCCACAGGATGCGGCGCAGCCACACGCGCCGGGGACGGGCCGGTGTTTGGGTGCGGATGGGTTTCCTGTTCATGCCTTCAGGGTAACCTAGGCCATGCCCCTCCTCGCCCTCGTTGCCAAGGTCAAATCGCCCCTGCTGGTGGAGACCCTCCGCGCCGTGCTTCCCACCTTCCTGGATCGGGGGTGGACCATGGTGGGGCATCCGGATCTCCAGGCTTCCTGGGAGCTGGCGGGACTCCCCAGGGGGCCCCTGCACCTGGATTCGGCGCTGGGGCGCAGGGGATCGGTTCCGGACCTTGGTCTGGTGCTGGGGGGGGATGGCACCCTTCTGGTGGCCGC
>CAZPUI010000588.1:0-3723 GCA_964589695.1 uncultured Solibacteraceae bacterium
GGGAGAGAAGCTGGCGCACGGTGAGGGGCTCTGGACGTTCCAGGAAGCCCAATTCACCGCGGCGATCCGCATCCAGGTCCAGATGGGCCAGGGCCAAGGGGGCCGTGACCAGGGGCTTGGTGAGGGAGGCCAGGTCGAAGAAGGCCATCCCTAGGGCCGGTCCCGACGCACCACCAGGACATCACAGGGCGCATGGCGCACCACCCGGGCGGCGGTGGACCCGAAGAGCAGAAGCTCGATGCCACTGTGGCCCACCTGGGAGACCACCAGGAGGGTGTCGGGATCCGCCTCGGCCACCAGTTCCTCCGCGGGGCTCCCCCACTTCACCAGGGTTTCCGTTCCCGGGAAGTCCTCCACCCAGGCCTGCAGGTGTTCCCGGGCGTGGGTCTCCATGCTGGCCAGCCATGCAGCATCCGGCAGGGCCAGCTGGGCCTCGGGCAGCAGGGGCGCCAGGGGTTGGAGCACGTGCATGGCCAGGATCGGCACGTCGAGCCGACGGGCCCACCCGAAAGCCCGGTCCAGGGCCACCTTGGAGGCATCGGAAAAATCCACACCCACCAGCACCCGCTTGATCATGGCTGTCTCCCCTGGAAGCAGCCCCAGCATAGGACCATCCCGGGGCCGTTCAAGGTCCGGCCAAGGGTGGACCCGCCCCCTGCCAGGGCCATGGCAGGCTCCAAGAGACCTTCGAATCCTGGCCTCGGTGGGGAACCGTCGCTTCCACTACACTGGGCCCTTGGGGAGGATCCCATGATCACCATCCGCGCTGCCGAGGACCGTGGCCGCCTCCAGGAGGGCGACCTGGACACCCGGCACAGCTTCAGCATGGGAGGCCACCTGGATCCTTCCTGGCACCACTTCCATGCGCTGCGGCTCGTGCACGAGAAACGCCTCCAGCCCAAGGGTTCCACCCTGCCCCAGAACCAGCGGGACCTGGAAGTGCTCACCTGGGTCCTGTCCGGTGAGCTCAACTACAGCGACGACATGGACCACGTGGGGACGGTGGGCCCCGGAGATCTCCTGCGCCTGAGCACCGGCATCGGCCTCCACGCCGTGGAAACCAACCCCTCCTCCGAAAACTCCACCCATTACCTCCAGATCGGCGTCTTTCCGGAAGAGACCGGGGGTCCCCCCCACTGCGCCCAGCGCCACTTCCCGCTGGCCGAGCGACTGAATGCATTCCGTCTCATCGCCAGCCAGACCGGGGAGGGGGACTCCTTGGCCTGGCAGACCGAGACCCGGCTCTACACCGCCTTGCTGGACGATGGCTCCACGGCCACCCTGGACATTCCCGTGGAGGACCACGCCTGGGTCCAGGTGGTCCGGGGCCGAGTCTCCATCAACGACCAGGATCTCCGCGCAGGGGATGGTGCCCGGATCAGCCAGGAAACCCACCTGGTCGTGAAGGGGCAGACCCAGGCGGAAGTCCTGCTGCTCCATCTACGGTAGGGCGCCTCCACCGACGAAGACGCTTGCATCCCCATGCAGGAGGACGGAACAATACGTTCATGAGCGCGGATCAAGCCATTCTCCGACTGCTGAAGCAGCACGTCATCTCCGAGCAGGCGGAGCTTCTCTCCAAGCTCGAGGACGAGGGCATCCACTTCACCCAGAGCACACTCTCCCGGCGCTTCCGCAAGCTCTCGGTGGTGAAGCTCGACGGTCGCTACCAGCACGTGGAGGCCCCCAAGAACGCCCTGCCCCCCTTCTACGTGGAGGCTGCCCCCCCCAATATCCTCGTGGCCAAGCTGGGTCCCGGACTGGCCCAGTCCATGGCCCACAAGCTGGATCAGAGCGATGTGGAAGGCGTGGTGGGCACCGTGGCAGGGGACGACACCATCATCATCATCGTACGACCGCCCGAGTTGCTCACGGAGATCCGCCACCAGGTGGAGGCCTTCATCACCCGCAACGGCTAGCTTTCTCCGTACGAACTACGGCCCTGGTCACCCTTCCCCCGAAGCCAGTGACCAGGGCCTCCCTGCGGAAACCGAACCGGTAGATCCGGATCATCCAGCAAGTGCTGCCTGGGTGGATGCCCAGAACGCAGCGAAGGTTTAATCCTAGCCCGATGAAATTGCACCCTGGTCCGGGGACCACAGACGGGCCCCCGGGTATCCAGGTGATTTCCTGAAACTGGAGGAGTGGTCTGTGGTCGTATGACCGAAATCACGGATCCTCTCGGTGCTGGATACCCACATCGCGCTTTCATACACGAATTAAATGTTTTAATACCACAATAAAATTTCATCTTTTTGGAATTGAAACCCAGGGATGCCACACCTGCGTGGCATCAGCGCAGGGAGCAAGACGGGGACTCATGGAAGAGGCAGGCGACGGTCTGACCCGGCAGCGAAGGGGGTGCTGACGGTCATGGCCAGCCTGCCCGAAGCTTTCCGGCCTGCCCGCTCATGCGGAACGTGCGGCGCTGTCGCACACCAGCCAAGGCCAGGAAGACGGGTTCCGAGCGTCACCCTTCCCTTTTCTCGGTGCCCTCCGTGGATGCCCGGTGTCCATGGGTTGAAGGGTTTTTCGGTTGCGTCCGCATGCCACGCAGAGGAGTCCATGACCTCGGGATGCAAGTCGATGACAGGCTCCCAGGGCCGCTGTGCAAAAATGGGGTTTCGAAAGGCGCACCGTGAAGGCTCTCCAACCCATCCTGGTCTCTGGGCGCGAGGTGCTGCCGCTGGTGGAAGGAGGCAAGGGCATCGCCGTCACCCAAGGCCTGTGCTCCGGCGCCTGGGCTGCCACGGGGGGCGTGGGTACCTTCTCCGGCGTCTTTGCCGACCGATGCGATGAGGATGGCCGTCCCCTGCCGGCGCAGTTCGAGGGGAAGACCCGCCGGGAGCGCCACCAGGAGCTGATTCATCAGGGGATCCAGGGGGGCATCACCCAGGCCAGGATCGCCCACGAGGTTTCCGGGGGACGGGGCTGCCTCCACATGAACGTCCTTTGGGAAATGGGAGGGGCCGAGGCCATCCTGGAGGGTATCCTGTCCGCCTGTCCGGGGCTCATCCATGGCATCACCTGCGGGGCGGGCATGCCCTACAGGCTGGCGGAGCTCTGCGCCCGGCATGGCGTCCACTACGTTCCCATCGTCAGTTCGGGACGCGCCTTCGGGGCCCTCTGGAAGCGAAGCTACCACAAGCATCCCCAAGGGCTGGGGGGCGTGGTCTACGAGGATCCCTGGCTGGCGGGAGGACACAACGGACTCTCCAACAGCGAGGATCCCCTGCGGCCCGCCGACCCCCTGCCCCGGGTCCTGGACCTTCGACGCCAGATGCGCGCCTTCGGCCTGGGCCACGTTCCCATCTTCATGGCCGGGGGGGTCTGGTACCTCCGGGAATGGGAGGATTGGATCGACAACCCTGAGCTGGGCCCCATCGCCTTCCAGTTCGGCACCCGCCCCCTGCTCACCCAGGAGAGCCCCATCTCCGCGGCCTGGAAGCGGCGGCTGCTCACCCTCGAGGAGGGGGATATCAGCCTGAACCGTTTCAGCCCCACGGGCTTCTGGTCCTCCGCGGTCAACAACCCCTTCCTCCAGGAGCTGAAGGCCCGTTCGGATCGCCAGGTGGCCTTCACGCTTCACCCCCTGGGAGAACATACCGAGCCCCTGTCCGTGGGCAGCCAGGGTCGGCTGGTCTACCTCACCCCAGGGGATGCCCTCCCTGCCCAGGCCTGGAAGGCCGAAGGCTTCGACAAGGCCCTGACCACCCCAGAAAG
>CAZPUI010000589.1:0-3723 GCA_964589695.1 uncultured Solibacteraceae bacterium
ATCGGAATAGGTCCGGGACCAGCCGAGCCCATCCATCCGCCGGACGGATCCCATGTCCACGAAGACACTGTATCCCAGCCTCACGAGCCCCCACCAGCGCTGCTCCGTCAGGAGCCGGTAGTCGAGGGAGGCAAGCCAGCGAGCATCCCCGGGATGGAGCTGGTTGGGGAAACCCCTCAGGCCCTGGTCGCCCCCCAGGTAGTACCAGCGCTCCGGGTCTGGATGACGGGCCACATCCACGGATGCCAAGGCAGCGAGGATCTGGTTCGAGGTCAATTTGTGGTACTGCACGAGGGACAGGGCCAGGTGGCTGTCCTCCAGACCCGTGGCGGGTTTCCGGCCATCCCAGGAAGCGGCGAACAGGGTGAGGTCCTCGCTGTCCTGGGACCAACCTTTATTGACCTGGATGCGGAAGAAGGGAGCAGTGATGGAGGAACCCAATCCGCGGCTATAGACGCCCAATTCAAGGTCGCCGTTCCAGGCCAGGTTGTAGTCCTCCGGGGTGTCCATGCCCTGCAAGTCCTGGAACGTATCGAAGGCATCCTCCTGGGTAGAGAGGGTAAGGGCCAGCCCCCGGAGGCGTCGGTTGAGCAGGGTGGGCGGAGGCAGGGGGCCCGGGGGAACGGTCTGCGTGATGGGCCCGTAGGTGGTGTCCTGCCGCTTGAGGAGCAGGCCCCCGCGCCAGACCCGGTTTTCGGATTCGCGCAGGGCCATGGCCCCAGCCAGGCGAACCTCGTCCTGGATGAAGGGGGCCTGGAAGACCTGCGCTCCCTCATCGTAGAGGTAGAGACTGGTGTGCTTTTGGGCCATGGCCACGCCGGTGGACCAGGGGGTGTCCAGGGCAAAGAAGGGCCGTTCCAACTGGAAGCTCCGCACGTACCCATCTGAGAGGTATTGGAGGTGGGCTCCCAGGGTCCATCGGCTCCCGAAGAGCTGGGGGTCCCCGAAGGAGAAGCCCCAGGTACTGCGCTCGTGGTCCTTGGAATAGTCGTAGGCCACGCTCTTGCCTGTGCCCAGGAAGTTCTTTTCGTCGATCTCCAGGCCCAGGGATTTCTGTCCCCCCACCTGCGAGTAGCTCGCGTTCACCTGGGTCGTCCAGGCGTCCCGGACTCGAACCCGGGCCACCACCATCCCATCCGGCTGGACGACCGGATCGATGTGCGCGTCTTTCACGAACGGCAATGCGCGCAGGAGGCGTTCGGTCTCGTAGATGCGCCGTTCCCGTACAGGTTCCCCCTCCGTGAAGAGGATGACCCTTCGAATGACCGCCTCCCGCGTGGTGGCGTGGAGGTGGTTGGCAGTCCGGCCGATCCAGGTGTTCTCGTCAGGCTTGGAGAGATCGAAGACATCTGTGATCTCCAACTCGATCTTGCCAATGGAGGCCTTCCGATCCTCCAAAGCCTTCCATGACCTGGGGGGCCTGGCGGCCTGAAGAGACATCCCCAATGCCAAGAAGGCACTCAAGAGGCAGGTTCCCAAACGTCGTATGCTCCCCAAGGAAGCTCCCAGGCTAGTTGTCGACCCTGTGCTGGTTCTCCCTCCGCGTCAGGCTGCCCAGGTTTCAGCCGTTAAGGGGCCCCCATCAGGGGAAGAAAGTCTATCCAATCGCCATGGACCAATCGACTAGAGTCGACCCAGCAGCAGCAGGATGACGAGAACGACCAGAACAAGCCCAAGCCCGCCGCTTGGGTAGTAGCCCCACTCTCGGCTATGAGGCCACCTGGGATTCGCGCCGACCAACATCAAGACAACAACGATGATTAAGATGGTTCCGAGCATGTGATTCTTCCTTTCGATTTATCGCGGAATAACTGGTGAGACGATCCAACACGCTCAATCGGCGCCATTCACCGCGAGCGATCCCAGCCTCGGTGGCGGGTCTCCCGGGGCCAATGGGACCTTGGCAGCTCAGACCGCTGGCCGTCCCTTGCGCTTGAGTAGTACCAACGGTCACCGGTATAGAAATAGTGATACCCGTTGTACCCGTAGTAGGATATCGTCATCCAATTCCACCACCGCAGGCAGGATTGGAATAACAACAATCCCGCCGCCCGGCCTCGGCGCCACCATGCAGGCGGAAAGGGCGAGGGCCGAAGCCGACAGAGCCATCCATTTCCAGGTCATGTGTTCCTCCTTTACGGGTTGATGAACCACATCCGGCCTCCCGGCGGGGCGGGAGGAGATGCCATCCACAGGACGTCTTCCTGTGCATCTGCCACAAGTAAGGTCTGGCTTGTGGAGAGCGGCGTAATGGAAGGTGCATTTTTTAAGCCAACGCGTAACATTAATTTTTTCAATATTTTAATAAATAAATAAACCTTCAACGAAAGAACGAACTCAATCAAAATGACCTGTCTATTCCTTCAATTCGAAAGATGCCCCTATGGCCAACTTGGACTCAGGAAGGTTCGGCTTGCCTTCACATCCAGGCAGATCGTCGATGGGATTGGCCGATTCCGCCGGTTTGGAATGAGAGGTCAGCACCTTCGACGGGTTCACCCGTTCGTGGGGGTCGCGAGCTCGGGCAGAGCCTGTGCCATTCGTTCATCTTGATTGAATCGCCGCGTGATCGTATCAATTAATACAATTTAAATTGTTTAAAATAAACAATTTATGCAATAGCACAAAAAATGCTTTAAGTCATCCCTTGATGAACCCTCACCCCATGAACCAGCGGTGGCCTCGAGCAACTGAGCAAGCGAGGTGATCCAACTTTCCACCGGGAACACACCATGACCATGTCTCCCTTCAATCACCCTCTTCCTGACTGCCGGACTGGCCCTTCACGTTCGGGCATCAGGTGGAAACTGACCGCGCTTCTCCTGGCGGGCGTCTGCCATGGCCTGACCGCGCAGGAGCTGTCCCTGCTTGGCGGAACCATGCGCACGGCAGATCCCCCGTATTCCAGCTACTCCTATCAACTCGACTACCGTCAGGATTTTTACCGAAACATGGCGGCTTCGGTGGCCTATATCAACGAAGGTCATGTGCCGGGACATCACCGGGATGGCACGGCGTTTGAGGCCTGGGGCCGGCTGCCCTTTTCGCGGAACCGTTTTGCGGTGGCCCTCGGCCTCGGGGCCTACTACTACTACGACACCCAATGGTTGCCGACCGGCGCCACGGGAAACGTGCACGGCACCGCGCCGATCTACAGTGTCACCGTGACGGGCTACCTCTCGAACCGCTGGCACTACCGGGTTCTACTGAATCACATCAGACCGGCCAGCGAGATGAAGGTGAATACTCTCGTCTTGGGGGTGGGTTACTGGTTTGGCCGTGAGGAAAAACCCACCCCAGGCAAATTCGGTCATGGGCCCGATGAGCAGGTTGTCAAATCCGAGGCCGAATTCACGGTCTTCGTCGGGCAGAGCGTGGTGAACACCTTTTTCAGTCCAGCGGCGCGCGCCTACGCCATGGAATACCGCCACGGCTTCACCCCGCACATGGATTGGACCGCCTCCTTGATCTACGAAGGCAATCCAGAGATCGTCCGCCGGAGCGGCCTCGCCACGCAGGCCTGGGCCGTCAACACCTTCTTCGACGACCAGTTCACCGTCGGCATCGGCCTAGGCCCCTACTTCTACATTGATCGCAAGCATCCAGTACCGACCAGTTCCAACAATCCGGCGAAAATCGCTCCGCTGGCCTCCATCACCCTGTCCCAGCGGCTCTCCGAGCATTGGATCGCGCGCCTGAATTTCGACCGCGTCACGAGCAGCT
>CAZPUI010000590.1:0-3722 GCA_964589695.1 uncultured Solibacteraceae bacterium
GCAGAAGCGCATTTCCCGCATGGGCGAGAGGCTGGACCTCACCCCCAAGGAATACGCCCTTGCTTCCCTCTTCCTCCAGCACATCGGAGAGGTCGTCCCTCGCTCCCTCATTGTCCAGGCCCTCTGGGGCAGCGAGGTTCCCGCGGAGAGCAACGCCGTGGATGTGCAGATGCTCCGCCTGCGGAAGAAGCTGGACGACCCCTTCGAGGTGAAACTGCTCCACACCCTGCGGGGGGTAGGCGTGGTCCTGGAACTGCGTGGCTAGCGGCTCCATCCAGCGCAAGCTCCAGTGGGGCTTCGCCCTCTCCGCGCTGCTGGTGCTCGGCGGTCTGGCGATCATCGTGGAATGGGCGGTGCGCCACAGCTTCCAGCGGGAGGACGCCCAGGTGCTTCTGGGCCAGGCCGAATCCCTCAGCCGGCGCCTGGGATCGGGTCGTCCTCCGGAGGATGACCTTGGCCCCCGTCCGGAGAAGGCGGAATGGATCGCCCTGGATGCGCGCGGGAAAACGCTGCATGTGAGTGCGGGCGCCCACCGTTTCAGGAACCTGCCCTGGCCCCAGGAGGCCTTGGAACCCCTGGAGGTCTTCCATGAAGGTGCCCGGCTGAGCATCCTGGTGCGCCCCCTGCCCTTCCGGGGACAGCCGGGCCAGGGTCAGTTGCGCCTGGCCATGGACCGATCCCACGAAACGGAGCTGATCCATGTGCTGCGCTGGACCCTGGCGGGGGGTTGCCTCCTGATGGGCGCCCTGGGCGCCTTCCTGGGTCGGATCATCGCGGGCTGGGGACTGGCCCCCCTCCAGGGAATCACCCGCCAGGCGGGCAGCATCGACTACGGCCACCTCGACACACGGCTGTCTACGGGGGACTTTCCCCGGGAACTCACCGACCTGGTGGACACCCTCAACGAGGCGCTGGGTCGGCTCCAGATCGCCTTTGACCGCCTCAACCAGCTGGGGTCCGAGTTGGCCCACGAACTGCGAACGCCCCTTCAGAACATCCGCGCGGAGGTGGAGGCACTGGTCCTGCGCCCCAAGGAGGCCACCGACACCCGGGACACCCTGGGATCGGTCCTGGAGGAATGCGACCGCATGGCCAGCCTCATCGAACAGGTGCTGCTCCTCGCCCGCACGGAACACCCAGGCGCCGCCATCCAGCGGTCCTGGATCCCCATCCATGCCTTCCTTGTTTCCGTCCTGTCCCCCTTCGTGTTGCTGGCGGAGGAGGGAGGCGTCCACCTGCAGGTAGAGGTTCCCAACGATTTCCAGCTTCAGGGCGATCCCACCCTCTTGCGGAGGGCCCTGGGCAACCTCCTGGCCAACGCCCTGCGCCACACCCCCGCCGGAGGCTCCATTCGGATCAGGGCGGAGGAGGGCACCGAGGGACCGCGCATCCTGGTGTCCGACACCGGTTCGGGAATTCCCGCAACCCTCCTGCCTCGGCTGGGGCAGCGGTTCGAGCGGGGCCCCCACACCAGGGAACACCTTCCCCAGGGCTATGGCCTCGGTCTGGCCATCGTGAAGGGCATCCTGCACCTCCATGGGGGGCATGTGGCCTTCGAAAGCCATGAGGGCCAAGGCACCACCATTACCCTGGGCTTCCCCCCACGCGAGGCCTGAGGGTGAAATGGCAGGTACAGAGGGCCACCACACCCTCCTCGGACCTGATCCTGCTATCCAGGATGGCACTGCGAGGGCTGAGGCGCAGGACCGTGGCCTCGGCCTGAAGGTTGCCTTGGGCGGGCTCCAGGTAGCGGATGTGCAGGTCCGAGGTGACGAAAGGCATGGCCCCATCGAAGACGGTACTCAGGGCCAGGGCACAGACCATGTCCGCCAGGGTGGCCAGCACGCCACCGTTGATGATGGAGCTCCCAGGGTTGGTGATGCGCGACCCAGCGGCCACCTTCAGCACCGCCGTACCGGGTCCCAGACCCTCGATATCCACCCCCCAGCCCTCAATGAGCTGGAAGGGGGCCAGTCGGGTGCGGAGGCGATCCAACAGGTCCGGGGCCAGGTGCTCCGGAAGGGTGGGATGCGCCTCGGCGCTGGATGAAGCCCGCGGAGCCCGCGCCACTATTTGATGAACTCCCCGAGGGTTTGAAGGAGCTTCTCCCCCCGAAGGGCCGTACCCACCGCCAGGATCTTGCCCTCGGGGCTTATGAGCACGGGTTTGGGGAGGCCCGTGACGCCGTAAGCATAGGCCACATCGTGCTTGGTGCCACCGGGCAGGAAGGCATGCTTCCAGGGCATGGCGTTGCCTTTGGCGCGGAAGGGGGCGATATCCTCGACCTTCCGGTCGCAGGAGAGGCTCAGGATTTCCAGGTTCTTGTCCTTGAAGGCCTCGTAGGCCTTGTGCAGGGTCGGCATCTCGGCCACGCAGAAGGAACACCAGGTGGCCCAGAAGTCCACCAGCACGTATTTGTCCTTGAAGGAGGCCAGGGTGAAGGTGACTTGGTCCTCCTCCAGATTCTTCACAGAGAAGTCCGGGGCCTTCCGGCCCACGGTGGTCTTGGCCTCGAAGGCCACGTCCGTCTGGGCCCGCCGGGTCAGTGTGTGCAGGGGAAAGTCCTTCTTCAGCAGGGCCAGGGCCTGGTCTGCAACCTCGTCCACTTCCTGGAAGTTCTCTCGCCACCAGGCGAAGAGGACATTCGCCCGGGTGTCAGGGTCCCGCTGGCCCTGACGGGCTGGGGCCAGGAAGGCTTCGGCGGCACCGGGCTCCTTCAGATACTTGGCGGCGAAGGCAGGCAGCAGACCGGGTTCCAGGGCCCAGCCCCAGGCGGTGGAGGGAGCCTCGGTCCGGACCCGCTGGAGGAGTTCCTCCGAGGGCTTCTCGAACAGCACCTTGGTCCGCAGCCAGAATTCGGAAACCACCAGGGCGGCCTTGACCTCGGGGTCCGTGGCGGCGGCAAACTTGTCTCCAAGGGCCTTGAGCTCCCCGGAGAGATCGGCCCGGAAGTCCTTGCGGGCCTTGCCTTCCGCCTCGTGGGCACGGAGGGCCGAATGGTTCTTCCGCTGGGCGGCCCGGGCATCCTCCAGGATGGACTCGATGGCCGCGGGCATGCGCACTTGCTCTACCACCTTGGCGACCTTGGGCTTGGGAACCTTGGGGGACTTTGTGGACTTGGGGGCGGCCTGCGGCTGCTGGCCCACCAGGACGGCACAGAGTGCGGGAAGAAGCATGAGTCGGCGCATCGGGCCTCCGGATCAAGGGTTCCGGGGGAACCCACGTGGGAGTCATCTTCTCATGGGAGGCTCCGCAGGAGGGTCAGTCCCTCCACCGTACGACTCAGGCACCAGGTGAGCGCCTTGCCCTCCATGCGGTGCATCCGGACCCCGGGGAGGAGCCCCTGGAGTTCCCTGACATGCATGGCCTTGAAGGGAAAGGGATCCGTGGGAAGCAGCAGGCGGTGGGGGGCCAGCGCCCTCAAGTCCTCCACCGTGACCCGCGGATAGCCCGGCCCGCCCAAAGGTTCAAACCCCGCTTGCCGGGCCAGGTCCGCCAAGTAGGTGTCGCCCCCCGCCAGGATCCAGGGTTCGCGCCACACGAGGATGGCCACCCTGGGAGCCTGGCGAAGGGGTGCGGGGGGAACCTGTTTCAGGGCACCAGCAAGTGCCTGGGCCCGACGTTCGGTCCCGAAGAGGGCCCCCAGAGTGTTCCAGGCCTCCACCACATCCGCCAGGGACCGGATGTCCAGCACCAGCTTGGGGATGCTAGCCGCATCCAGG
>CAZPUI010000591.1:0-3720 GCA_964589695.1 uncultured Solibacteraceae bacterium
CTTGGCCTGGGCGGCGGCTTCGGCCGCCCGCAGGTCCCGCTCCAGGTTTTCCTTGTGGCGCAGGGCCTCGGCCATGCGCTGGTGGACCATGCGGGTGGCGGCCAGGTTGGCCAGGGAGGCCACGAAGCGCATATCGTCTTCGGTGAAGGCCGTGCGCTGGTGGTGGGTGTCGAAGTAGAAGAGCCCCAGCACCTCGCCATCGTGCTCCAGGGGCACGGTCATGATGGAGGCCGTGGTGGACTCGAAGCTGGGCAGGGCCTGGGGGCCCACCAGCAGCTGGGCCTCCCTGCGGGTGAGGGCGGCCTCAATGGTGGAAGGGGGAAGGCTGGGCAGCCCTGCGCCGTGGGCACGGGAACGGGTGGCGGTGGGGACCAGGTTGCCCGCCGCGCCCTTGAGGAGTACGGCCCCGCGGTGGGCCCCCAGGCACTCGAAGAGCTGGTCCAGCATGTATTCCAGGAGGCCCGTCACGGGACCCTCGTCCAGGAGCTTGAGGCTCACTTCGTGGAGGATGTCCAGGGTGGTGCGCCACCGCGCCGAGTCGTCCGCCGGGGCGCCCTTGCGCGCCCAGCCTCGGAGGGCGTCCAGGGAGAGGGTGAGGGCCAGGGTCTCCTCCTCCCCCCGGGGCGGGACCGCGGCAGGGGCCGCTTCCACCTTCAGTTCCAAGGCGCCCAGGCGGAACAGGTCTCCGGGGCCCAGGGTGGCGGGGGCCCCGAGGCGCACCCCGTTGAGCCATGTGCCATGGCGGGAGCCCAGATCCTCCAGGTGCAGGGCGCCCTCGGCCCAACGCAGGCGGGCGTGGCGCCGGGAGAGGGCGGGGTCCGAGAGCATGACCTCGTTCTCGGGGGTGCGCCCGATGGTGGCTTCGGGGTGCTGGGCGTCCATCCGAAGGGGCGGTCGACCGGGGATCTGGATCAGGTAGTCGGTCATGCGGCGCTGGGGACCTCCGGCCAGCGCCATTGTATGATGGCGCCTGACATTGGCGAGGTGGACCCCCGGTCACCGTGATTTACCAATCACCATCTTCCATTTTTTCGCGTGAAGAAATGGAATTCATCATTATGGCAACATCTACGTTTTCAAGAATTGAAACACGGAGAACACGGAGTGCACGGAGAAGAACACGGAGGCCTCAAGTCAGGTGGAAGTGACTGGTCGGCTCGGACGCCCAGGGCGGATTTACTTGTCATGGCCATTCAACCCCAAGGCTTCCCGGCCTGCCCGCGTGCGCGGGGCGTGCGGCAGGGCCGCGCGCGTTCCAGCAGGGGCGGAGCCTTTGAGAACACCTGTGTGCTCCCGGGCTCCGCCCCTGCTGAAACCAGGCCAGGAAGCCGGAATCCACATGCCAAGGTATCTTTCTCCGTGCTTTTCTCCGTGTGCTCATGCCACGCATGCGTGGCATCTCCGTGTTTAACCCGCTCTTTGGTTGCGGCAGGAAGCCGCGCTGGGTTTAACCCACTCGTGTTCTGCCTCCGAAAGCTCCCTGCCCATGTCCCGTGAACCCGCTGCCGATCCGCGCCTGGCCCGCCTGGTGGCCCAGTTGGGGGACCGCTTCGAGTTCATCGCCCAGTTGGGCCAGGGTGGGGCCGGCACGGTGTACGAGGTGCGAAACCGGCGCCTGGACCGCCTGGAGGCCCTGAAGGTGCTGTCGGAGGCCCTGCAGGGAGACGCGGCCCGACGCTTTGCCCACGAGGCCCGCATTGCCGCGAGCCTGGACCACCCTTCCATCGTGAAGATCTTCGAATTCGGGGAGGATGCGGGCTTCCACTGGTTTTCCATGCAGCATGTGGACGGCCCCACCCTGTCGGACCTCATGGAGGAGGGCCAGGACTTCCCGGCGGAAACCTTGGTGCGTCTGGCCATTCCGGTCCTGGAGGCCCTGCACTACAGCCATGAACGGGGGGTGATCCACCGGGACATCAAGCCCGCCAACATCCTGATCAACCGCCAGGGTCGACCCTTCCTCACGGACTTCGGCATCGCCAAGACCGAGGAATCGGTGCTCCAGACCCGCACGGGACAGATGCTGGGCACCCCGGCCTATGTGTCGCCGGAACAGGCCATGGCCGAGGGTGTGGATGCCCGCACGGACCAGTATTCCCTGGGCATCATGCTCTACCGGATCATGGCGGGACGCCTGCCCTTCACCGCGGACACCGTGATCCAGACCCTGGTGCTGCGCCTCAAGGAAGATCCCGAGCCCCTGGAGCGGTACCGGCCCGACCTGGATCCCGAGCTGTGCGCCATCCTCATGCGGGCCATCCAGAAGGATCGGGAGCACCGCTGGCCCACGGTGGAGGCCCTGCGGGAGGCCCTGGTGGCGGTGGCCCAGCGCCTGGGGTACCGCTGGAATGCCCCCCTGGAGCACGTGGGGCAGATCATCGTGGTCAAACACAGCCTGAAGGATTGGGTGACCGCCCCCACCAAGGACGGGGTGGGCATGTGGGAGCCCACGGCGGACCTGCCCGGTGCGGTGCCCCCGCGCCGATCCCGGTGGCCTTTGGTGGCGGCCCTGATCCTGGCCCTCTCCGGTGGGGGCGCCTGGGTGTGGCGCAGCCGGACCACGGTGCCTCCGACCCCCCAGGACCCGGCACCCTCCACACCCGCGGAACCCACCAAGGTCCTTCCCGGGGCCAGTTCCTCCACCAAGGTCGTCCCCTCCCCACCCCCGGCGCGGCCCAAGGCGCCTCCGGAAGAGGTCCCCCTGCGAAGGCCCGTGCAGCAACCGGTGCTCCTGGCCGAGGGGCAGGTGGCGCCCCAGCCCGTGCCTGGGTGTGCGGGGCTCCAGGTGAAGGTGACGCTCACGGTGGGGGAGGATGGCGCCGTGAAGGCCTGCCGAATCCTCTCCCCCCAGCCCCCGGCGGAGTGCGGTGAGGCTGCCCGGCGCCTGGCCCTGCTCTACCGGTTCAAGCCGGCCCTGGATGCCCAGGGACGGCCCGTGGAGGCCACCGTGGCCTCCGTCGTGTTCTTTTCGGAGGTCCCATGAAGGTGCAGTCCCTCGCTCCTGCCCTCGCCCTGCTGGCGGGTCTTGCCTGTTCCAAGCCCCTCCCCCCCCCGGCGCCGGTGAAGAAGGCCATTCAGGTCCAGGTCTCCTCCAGCCCGGCCAAAGTCACCTACACCCTGGCCGGCAAGCCCATGGGGGAGACCCCAGGCACCCTGGGGGTGGACACGGCCGATGAATTGCTGCAGATCAATGCCACCCAGGCCGGGGTGGCGCCCGTGGAGAAGCGCATCCGCTTCCTCTCCATGGACCGGGTGGAGGTGGACTTCGTGTTCGGCGAGGGGCGTTCCCCCATGGCCAAGGTCCTGGGGCTGCCCCGGATCCTGGTCTTCGACTACGGCGCAGGGGTGACCTTCGATCTGAGCAAGGCGGAGCTGAAGGCCGAGTTCCTGCCCCTGCTGGACCGCCAGGCCAAGCTGCTCCAGGACCATTTCAAGGACACGGACATCTTCGTCTGCGGGCACACGGACTCCACTGGGGCCAAGGAGCGCAACCTGGGGCTCTCCCTGGACCGGGCCCAGGGCGTGGCGGAGGGACTCACGGTCAAGGGTGTGGCCAAGACGAGGCTCAAGGTCCAGGGCTTCGGCAGCGACTACCCCGTGATCGCCAATGACACCGAGGCGGGGCGGGCCCTGAACCGGCGCACGGAGGTCACCCTGCCGCCGTCGTCCGGCCAGGGCGGGGAGGGGCCGGTAGCACTCCGGTCCGACACCCTCGGGAAC
>CAZPUI010000592.1:0-3687 GCA_964589695.1 uncultured Solibacteraceae bacterium
GCCCACGGTCACGGCCCCTGCGAATGTCACCGCCGGGGCCACGGGCCTCACCGCCAGTGTGTCGCCCCAGTTCGAGAGCACCTACGCCTGGTCCATCACCGGTGGCAGCATCACCGCGGGGGGCAGCTCCCCCACGGTCACCTTCACCGCCGGAGGTTCCGGCAGCGTGGTCCTGTCCTGCGTGGTCACCAACGCCGCCGGCACCGCCAGCGCCGCGGGCACCGCCACCTGCGCCATCCACGCCGCCCCCACCCAGCCCGTGATCACGGCCCCGACCTTTGCCACCACCGGCACCACGGGCCTCAGTGCCAGCGTGACGCCCCAGTCCGAGTGCACCTACACCTGGACCCTCAGCGGGGGATCCATCACCGCGGGGGACACCACCCCCTCCATCACCTTCACCGCCGGTGCCCAGGGGACCTTGACACTGACCTGCGTGGTGACCAACGCCGCGGGGACCGCCAGCGCCCCAGGCACGGCCGCCCTTACGGTCCTGGCAGCCCCCGTGGCACCCACCATCACCACCCCCACCTATGTGACCTCGGAAGACACGGGGCTCATCGCCACCACCGCCGACCAGGGGGCGGGAACCTACGCTTGGACCATCACCAATGGGTTGATTACCGCAGGGGCCGGCACGAACACCATCACCTTCACAGCCGGTACCACAGGCAAGGTCGACCTTGGCTGCACCTTTACCAATGCCGCCGGTACAGCCAGTGCGCCGGCCACCGCCAGCAGCACCATCGTGGCGGCCCCGATTCAACCCGTCATCACCGCCCCCCTGAAGGTCACCTCCAACCAGGCGGGGTACACCGCTTCGGTCCCCGACCAGGGGCCGGGGCTCTACCTTTGGTCCATCACCAATGGGACGATCACGGCAGGAAGCAACACCCCCACCATCACCTTCACGGCGGGTGCGACGGGCCTCATGGACCTGGGATGCACCTTCAACAACCTGGCGGGCACGCCGAGCACCGCGGGCACCAAGTCCTGCACCATCGTGGCCGCCCCCACCCAGCCGACCATCACCGCACCGGCCAATGTCACCGCCAACACCACGGGAATCCAGGCTTCCATCCCGCCTCAGACGGACTGCACCTACCTTTGGAACGTCACCAACGGCACCATTGTCGGAGGTGAGACCACCCCCACCCTCACCTTCATGGCAGGGGCAACGGGTTCCGTGACCCTCACCTGCGTGGTCACCAATGCCGCGGGCACCGCCAGCGCGCCGGGAACGGCTTCCTGCACCATCGTGGCGGCGCCCACCATTCCCGCCATCACGGCCCCCGGCAGCGTCCCCACGGGTTCCACCGGGAACACCGCCTCCATCCCTGACCAGCTGGGTTGCACCTACCTCTGGACCATCACCAATGGCACGTTCTCCGGAGGTGATACGACCCCCAGTGTCACCTTCACCGCCGGCACCGAGGGAACCCTGGAGCTGAAGGTCACCGTCACCAACATCGCCGGCACCAAGGCCATCGGCACCAAGAGCGTCACCGTCACGTCGGCGGCGCCGATCAACCTGACCTACGGCACCAACCCCGCCGTCTACACCCGGGGAGTCGCCATCCCGGACAACATTCCCTCCAACCAGGGCGGTGCCATCCAGAGCTACGCCGTGGCCCCTCCCCTTCCCGCCGGGCTGAACCTCGATCCCACCTCGGGCCACATCACGGGCACACCCAGCGCCATCTCCGCCGCGGCCGACTACACCGTCACCGGCACCAACGCTGCGAATTCCACGTTCGTGATTCTGAAGATCACCGTGGTGGAGCCCGCGACGGCCACCCTTGTCGCCGCCAAACCGGTGATCGAATACGGCAAGACGGTGGACCTGACCCCCACCTTCACGGGGGGAACCGCCATCCTGGGCACCACCCAGGGAGGCAGTGATGTGTCAGCCGCCCCTGTGAGCGGAACGGCCGTCGCCTCGGGCGCCCTCACGGTGCCCACCACCTTCTGGCTGCGCGTGACCAACGCCGCAGGCCATTTCGTGGATGCCAAGGTCCGGGTGATCCCTGCAGGCACCTTCTTCCAAGTACCCACCACCCTGGTGAAGCCCCGCCAGCAGCACACCGCCACCAAGCTTACCGATGGCCGAATCCTCGTGGCCGGGGGCTGGGATGGCACGGCCATCACCAACAGTGCCGAACTCGTGGACCCGAACACCAGCCCCGTGACGGTCAGCCCTGCCGCCCCCATGAACTTCCCCCGGAACAACCACACCGCCACCCTGCTTCCCAATGGCAAGGTGCTGGTCACGGGCGGAGGTCAGTTCAACCAGCAGACCGCGGAGCTCTACGATCCCGCCAGCAACACCTGGACCCAGACCACCGGGAACATGGAGCACACCCGCGTGAATCATGCGGCCTTCCTGCTTCCGGATGGCAAGGTCCTGGTGGTGGGTGGCCACAGCATGAATCCATCCGTGGAGCTCTTCGACCCTGCCACGGGTCAGTTCACGGTCACGGGCGCCATGTTCGAAGGCAACCGTTCTCGCTTCGCCTCTGCGGCCTTTGATCCCGGAGGCAAGGTCCTCATCGCCGGCGGCGAACTCCGGGACACCGCCTCGATTTTCGACCCCGCCACCAGCTCCTTCACGAACAGCCTGGGCCTCCTGCCCATCGCCCAATCCGATAGCACCGGAACCACCCTCATCAACGGTCGCGTGCTCATCACCGGGGGCATGGCCTCGGGCTGGGGCGTCATCCCGAGTTCGACCTTCGAGCCCGCGTCCTACACCTTCCAAACCTGCGCTGGAACCCTCATCCAGGGCCGGTACCACCACACGGCCACTGCGATGCCCACCACGGGCCTGGTGCTGCTGGCCTATGGACTTTCCAATGATGGCGCCAATTCCGCCCGTTCGACCTCGGAACTCTACGATCCCGAGTCCGACACCCACTACCTGTTGTCCCCCACCCCCCGGGCCCGCAGGCAGCACACGGCCACCCTGCTGGGCGACGGGCGCGTACTTTTAATCGGCGGCCAGAACGGCAATACGGGCCCCGTGCTCGGCACCCTTGAATTCTACGATCCCGTACCCGCCACGCCCCCAGCGACGATCAGCTACAGTCCAGATTCCATGATCCTCACCCAGTCGGCCACCCTCGTGCCCCTGAAGCCCACGGTCACCGGCGGCACCCCTGGTCTTTTCGTGGTGAACCCCGCCCTTCCTGCCGGTCTGAGCCTGGATCCGAATACGGGGTGGATCACGGGAGCCCCCACCGCTACCCAGACCACCACGATGTACACCGTCACCGCCTCCAACTCCGGAGGAAGCGCAGGCTGCACCCTGACCCTCAAGGTCGTGCCTGCCCCCGTGCAGCCCACCGTCACCGCCCCGGCCTTCGTCACCGAGGGCCAGGATGGCTACACCGCCTCCGTCGCGGACCAGCCGAACTGCACCTACACCTGGACCATTACCAACGCCACCATCACCGCGGGCGATGGTACCCGCACCATCACCTTCAAGCCCACGGCCTCTCCCCAGGTGGGCCTGTCCTGCGTCGTCACCAATGAAGCGGGCACCGCCAGCCTACCGGGCACCACGAACTGCACGGTGGTGGCTGCCCCCACGGCCACGCTGACGGCCCTCCCCATGGCGCCCCCCCTTAATGCCACGGTCACCCTGACCCCCACCTTCACGGGCCCCAACGCCTTGGTGGGCACCCCCCC
>CAZPUI010000593.1:0-3684 GCA_964589695.1 uncultured Solibacteraceae bacterium
ACCTGCTCCACGGGATGGCTGGTGTCTCTCGTGAAGTTGCTCGGGTTGCTTCCCATGAGCGCCACCCACTGGGCCTGGGTGGTCTCAAACTTCGCCATGGAGAAGGGGCTCAGCGTCACCTGATGCTGCGGACCTTCGTCATCATCACTGTCCTTTTCCGAACTGGGCGACCCCATGGTGAAGGTGCCCCCGGGAATGGCCAACATGTCCAGGTTGACGTTGCCAGGCAGGGTGAAGGTGGTGGTGATGGTGCTGCCGGTGGTGAAGGTGATGTTGTATACGTCATTCCTTTCGTCGGCGCGCACACCGTAGGGATCCCACCAGCCCCGGAGCATCACCTGCAGTGTGTAAGTTGCGTTTTCGTCGAGGACGCGGCCGGGAAGCAGGAGCATCGTGTAGGTGTGGGTGGAGGGGGAGTACGTGAACTTCGACTCGTCCACCAGCGTTGGATCGCTCCCCCCAATCGTGGTCATCACCCCTCCTATGGGACCGACCAAGGTCACATTCCAGCCGCAGATCGGCTTAGACCAAGTGAGGGAGATGGGGATATTCGTGCGCGCGACGCCCGTCTGGCCCGTGGTCGGGACCGTTGAGAGGATGCGGGGTACCGTAGGATCCGGGTTGAAAGGGGCGGCAGATTTCTTTGTGAAGCTGGCCGGGAAGGTGGCCGTACCTCCCCGAGTGACTGTTCCGGCCAGGGTCTGTCCATCCGAAGACAGGGTCAGGCGCAAGTGCCAGAGCCCGTCGAACGAGCAGTCTGCCTCAAGCACGCGGCCCACGAGGGTGCCACCCGTCAGAGGATTGCCGAGCCAACTGCCCGTCACCGTGCTTCCATCCTGGGTCAGCAGCAGACCCCAGGTGCCCGCACCGCCGCCGCTGAGGGAGTTGGTCTCCCAGCGTCCGGTGAACGCGGGGGCAGGGATGGGATTCACCGTCACCGTCGTCGTGCTCTTCTTCGTTTCATCCGCCTTGGCCGTGGCCGTGATCGTCACCTGGGTGGGTGTGGTCACCACGGGTGCCGTGAAGAGCCCCCAAGCCGTGATGATCCCGGCACTGGCGCTCCAAAGCACCGTGGTGTCCGCGGCCCCGGTCACTGAAGCGCTGAATGTTACGGTGCCGTCCGCAAGCACAGTGGGGTTGGCGGGGGAAATGGGGCCAATGGCCACCGTGGCCCCAGCCTCTGGCCCGAAGATGCTGAAATTCCGGAACCGCCCCGGTGTCTGGACGCCCTCCAGGGCCACCGTGCCATAGGGCAGGCCTCCCGCGGGCAGGAGGTCGAAGAGGACCGTTTTCTCACGCCAGGAACGGATCCGCCCCCCGGTCACTTCCACCGCATACTTCGCCACCGATTGCGCGGTGCTGCTGCCCATGTCGACGACGCCAAGCTTGGTCTGGAGCCCCCCCAGCCGCCGCTGAAGGGTGATCTTGCCATCCCCCGCCACTTCCAGGAAATGGGTGTTGTCATAGTCCAGATAACGGAAGTATAGGCGCAGGGCGGAGCCCTCTTTCCAGGTGGGAGCGGACATTTCTACCTCCACCCGCACATCGCCCAGGGCATAGCCTTCCCCGTACACGCACTGGTAGCGCTGCCCGGGCAGGAACTCGGTCTGCTGTAGGGTGCCGCCGCTCAGGGTCCACGCCTGAGGCTTGGGAGAGGTCCAACCCGCTGGCAGGGTGGTCCCGGCAAAGGGATCCAGCAATACCGCGGCCCGTACATCGGCCGTGGTGGTGGCCTTTTTGGCGGGGTCCGCCACGGAGGTGGCCGTGATCGTCACCCTTTGGGGCGTCCCCGGGGCAGTCCAGGCTCCGCTCACCGGATTCATGACCCCTGCACTGGCCTCCCAGCGCAGCCCAGGATCCGCCGCCCCCGTGACCGCCGCGGTAAAGGCCAGGGTGGCGTTCACCGCCAGGGTGGGCAGGGCCGGAGCGATGGCACCCACCGCCACGGCTCCGTTCAAGGCCACCGTGACGGTGGAGACCACCGTCTTTCCTGCGGCATTCGTCACGGTGAGGGTATAGGCCCGGCTGGTTGTGAGGGGCCCTGTGGGGTAGCTGCCGCCGCTGCTGACGGTCCCGACCCCCGAATCGATGCTCCCATTGCCATTGCTGAAGACCGGCTTGAGCTGGGAACTGCCACCGTAATCCACCGCCGTGGGCACCGCCGTAAAGCTGGCAATGGTGGGATCGGGGGGTGGGGTGGTGGTACCCCCTCCACCCCCACCGCCACAGGAAAGAAGCACGACCAGTACACAACCCAGTAACGGAGCGATCAGACGCATCGTGCACTCCTGAGATGGTTACCCGAGTGTACACCCCGCGGACGTTGTCGCCTATCTCCCTCTCAAAGGACCCTCTTCTCCCGGAACCCTGAGCCCCGGCGGGCCATGCCGTAGTCGATACGATCCCTGCCACGATGGACTTCCGGCAAGTGGGCTCACCCCCAAGGTATTTCATCCTCTCATCGGAGCCTGTCGCCTGACCAACTTCACCGGCAATCGGGCGACCGAGTTCTCTCTCTTCCCGCCGAACGCTTCGGACGCCGGATCGGGGTCCGAAGCGTTCGGCGGGCGTCCACGCGGACCTGTGGGCGCGCTTTGGGGCGGATCTGGGCAGATTTCGACCCGCAAACGGGCCTCAGGCGGCCTTCTTGGCTCGCCAGAGCTTCTTCACGTTGTGTGCGAGGCACAGCAGGTTCCAGTCGGCCTTCGCGGCTGCGATGCCGCGGCGGGTCAGTGTCTGGAAACCGTGCTTGGTCTGCCCGAACACCGGCTCGATGGTCTTGCCCCGCGCCTTGTAAGCCTTTTCGCCCCGCACGGTGCCTAGCTTCCGCTCCATCCGCTGGGTGCGCGTCATCCCCTTCTTCATTCGGCCCCGAGGGCGTCCCTTCGCCTTCGGTTCCTGGCGCAGCTTCCAGGTCTTCGTGCTGGGGATGAAACCCTCCACTCCGAGCCGCTCCAGGCCTTCCCGGTTGGCTTCGCTGGCATCGCCGGCATCCGCCAGCACCGCCTTGCTCTCCGCCGCCACGCCCTCGGCCGCCGTCCGCGCCACGTGGCCCTGGGCCTGCTTCGCCATCGGAAGGAGCTGCTTCCCGTCGTTGGCCTCCTGCACGACATCCGCGGCGAGGATGATCTGGTCCAGGCTCACCACTGCCTGCGCGTTGTAGCCCTGAATGAAGCCCTGGCGCGTCTTCAGCGGGCGGCTGTCGGGATCGATCGTGTTGGCCTTCGCGTCCGGCTCGGACGGGGCTTCGGAGGCTTTGGCTTCCGCCCGCGCTTCTTGCGGCCTGTGGCGCGTTCTTCCGCCACGCGCTTCTCGATCTTCTCCTGCTGTGCCTCCGCCTCCCCGCGCTGTTCGGCTTCGATCTGTCGCTTGGCCTCCTCCAGTCGCCGATGCCGGTTCTCCGCCCCCCGCAGATGCTTGGGAAGCTCGTCTCCGCGCTTCTTCCCGAACGTCGCGTTCTCCGCCAGGTCTTTGATCTGCGCCGATGCCGTCAACTCCTTCGTGATCGTCTTCATGGCCCATCGGAGCCCCCAAATCCCACGGGATGGCTACTCGAGTTCGCTGATGCGCTCCATGCGTTCACAGGGTGCAAGCACAAGCCCTGGGGCCACCTTCAGGTTCGGGTAGCTGTCGCGGAAGGCCTTGATGCCCCTCGCGTCGCTCCGCGATATGCGGGTCTTGGAT
>CAZPUI010000594.1:0-3678 GCA_964589695.1 uncultured Solibacteraceae bacterium
TGGGTGGCCCGGTCCAGGGGGTCCTCCCCAGCCATGGCGTTGAGCAGGAGCGCAGCATCCCTGACCGTGCGGGTCATGGGGCCAGCGGTGTCCTGGGTGTGGGAGATGGGGATGATCCCGCTGCGGCTCAGAAGACCCACCGTGGGCTTCAGGCCCACGATGCCGTTGGAATTGGAGGGGCTGGTGATGGAGCCGTCGGTCTCCGTACCCACCGCGGCCCCGCAGAAGCCCGCGGCCACTGCGGCGCCGGAGCCCGAACTGGAGCCGCTGGGGTTGCGGTCCAGGGCGTGGGGGTTCCGGGTCTGGCCGCCCCGGGCACTCCATCCACTTGTGGAGCGGGTGGAGCGGAAATTGGCCCATTCGCTCAGGTTGGTCTTGCCCAGGATCACGGCGCCCGCGTCCCGCAGCCGAGCCACGATGAAGGCATCCCGGATGGGGGTGGGGGCATCCGCAAGGGCCAGGGAGCCCGCCGTGGTCTTCATGCGGTCTGCGGTATCAAGGTTGTCCTTGAGCAGGAGGGGAAGGCCATGGAGGGGGCTCCGGGCTCCCTTGGAGGCCCGTTCGGCATCCAGCTGGTCCGCGTGGGCCAGGGCATCGGGGTTCACTTCGATCACCGAGCGGATCTTGGGGCCCGCCTGGTCCAGGGTGTTGATGCGGGCCAGGTACTTCACCACCAGCTGGCGGGTGGTGAAGCGTCCCGCCTCCAGGCCCGCCTGGAGGTCCGCCAGGGTGGCCTGCTCCAGGGGCGGGATTTCTGGCGTGGCAGGGCTTTGGGCGTCCAGGCGGGCGCCCGCTGCCAGGGCGCCCAGGGCCAGGCCCGTCCCCAGGAAGGTGCGTCGATCACAGGCGGTGGAAGGGGCATCCTGGCTCATGGGGGCTCCGGAAGTAGGCTTCCATGATGGCAAGAAACCTCGAAGCCTCCTCACCCTTGAACCAACCCGTTCATGTTTGGCCCTGGAACAGGGTTGCTGCCCAGACGGTGGCAAACCCAGCACGGCATCCGGTCACAACCGAAAGGTAGGCTAAACAAGGAGATGCCACGCATGCGTGGCATCTCCCTGTTTCATTTCTTGCAAAGCCGCATATTCCCATGGCCTTGAACTTCGAAGCCTTGATCCGAAAGCATATCGTTTGTGGTTAAGCCTTTAGTTGCTGGGCGCTGCCAGGGCATCATCCTCGGGGAAGAGTTCCAGGAAGGCCCGGGCGGCACTGGAGAGGGCGTGTTCCTTGCGATGGACGATGCGCAGGGAACGCCTGATCTTGAGGTCCACGATGGGCACTTCCACCAGCTGGCCCGCCGCCAGGGCCTGGGCCATGGCGATGCGGGGCAGGATTGCAGCGCCCATGCCCATGACCACGAAATCGATGATGGTCTGGAGGCTGTCCAGTTCCATGGTGATCCGCAGGGGGACCCCCGCCTGGGTGAAGGACTGGACCACCCGGTCCCGGGAGGGGGTGCGGGCGTTGTGGGCCAGGAAGGACTGGTCCCCCAGGTCCCGGAGCCGGAGGTCCTTCCGTCCCACGAAGGGGTGATTCGGGTCCACCACCAGGACATGCTCGTCCCGGGCGATGATGCGGGATTCCAGGCGGGGATCCGTGGGTTCGTAGGAGAGGAAGCCGAAGTCCAGGTTCCGCTCCAGGATTTCCGAGGGGATCTTCTCGGAGAGGTTGCGATAGACCTCGATGCGGATGGCGGGATGGGCCTTCCGGAAGGCCAGGAGCAGGGGGGGCAGCAGGTACTGGCTGATGCTCTCGTTGGCACCCAGGCTGAGGCGTCCCCGGAAGAGTCCCTGGAGCTCCTGGATTGAGAGCAGGGCCTCCTCGCGTAGGTTGAGCATCTGTCGGGCATACGACGCGAGGCTTCGACCTGCCTCGGTGAGGGAGCCTCCCTTGATGGTGCGGTCGAAGAGGGGCTCACCCACCTCCTCCTCCAGGCGGCGGATGGAAAGGCTCACCGCAGGCTGGGTGAGGTTCCGCCGGTCCGCGCCTCGGCTGAAACTGCCGGTATCCACCACGGCCAGGAAGGTTTCGAGCTGGTTGAAGTCCATGGAGGCCTCCATGCGTATTAGCCAGTTTAATCAAAAGAGAAAAAGAATCAATTTTACAAGAGGATGCAGGAGGCCTAGGGTAGACCATCCCTGATCATGGGAGGTGGAGTCCTCATGCTAGCTCGCATTGCAGTCCTACCCGGTGATGGTATCGGGCCCGAGATTACCCGTGAGGCCGTGCGCTGTCTGCAGGTTCTGGGGGATACCTTTGGCCACACGTTCTCCTTCGATACGCACCCCATGGGGGGGGCCTCCCTGGACCTTCACGGTGTGCCCTTGACCGAGGGGACCTTGGCGGCCTGCAAGGGGGCCCAGGCGGTGCTGCTGGGTGCCGTGGGGGACCCGAAGCACGATTCCCAGCCCCGGCACCTCCGGCCCGAGACCGGACTCCTGCAACTCCGCGCCGAGTTGGGTCTCTTCGCCAACCTGCGCCCCGCCACCCTGCATCCCTGCCTGGTGGACTCCTCCCCCGTGAAGGCCGAGATCGTCAGGGGCACGGACCTCATGGTGGTGCGGGAGCTGGCGGGGGGCCTCTACTATGGACAGCCCCGGGCCCTCACGAAGCACCGAGGCCACAACACCATGGCCTACGCGGACTGGGAGGTGGAGCGGGTGGCCAAGGTGGCCTTCGAGCTGGCCCGGGGGCGTCGCCGCAAGGTGACCAGCGTGGACAAGGCCAACGTCCTGGAGGCCAGTCAGCTGTGGCGCCAGGTGGTGGTGGAGGTGGCCAAGGACTACCCCGATGTGGAGCTGGAGCATCTGTATGTGGACGCCTGTGCCATGGCCCTGGTGACCCGGCCCACCAGCTTTGATGTGGTGGTCACGGAGAACACCTTCGGGGACATCCTGAGCGACGAGGCCTCCGTGCTCTGCGGGTCCCTGGGCATGCTGCCCAGCGCCAGCCTGGGGACGGGCACGCCCCTCTTCGAGCCCATCCATGGCTCAGCCCCCCCCCTGGCGGGCAAGGACGTGGCCAATCCCATCGGCACCATCGCCTCCGCCGCCATGCTCCTGCGCCATGCCCTGGGGCTTGAAGAGGAGGCCTGCCTGCTGGAGGCCGCCATCGCCGCCACCCTGGAGGCGGGTTTCGGTACCGCGGACCTGGGCGGCCAGCCCCGCCGCGTGGGCACCGAGGCCCTGGGCCAGGCCATCCGGGACCGCATCAAGATTCCTGTGACCGCCTGATCATTACGAGGGGGGACCGCCTGCTCGCCGAGGGCTCGCGATGTCCCCCCCGCGTGGTGGCCAGGCCGAGCCCGGTCACCACGCCTGACACCCACGCGAGGGACGATGTCCAAGACCCTGTACGACAAACTCTGGGATTCCCATGTCATCGAGGTGCGGGAGGATGGCACAGCGCTGCTGGCCATCGACCGCCACCTGGTCCACGAAGTCACCAGCCCCCAGGCCTTCGAAGGCCTGCGCCACGCCGGACGCACGGTGCGCCAGACGGGCCGCACCCTGGCCGTGGCGGACCACAATGTCCCCACGGAAGGGCGGGCCAAGGGCATCCTCGACCCCACCAGTCGGGAGCAGGTGGAGGCCCTGGAGGCCAACTGCCGGGACTTCGGGGTGCCCTACATCCCCCTCCTGGATCGCCGCCAAGGCATCGTCCATATCATCGGGCCGG
>CAZPUI010000595.1:0-3677 GCA_964589695.1 uncultured Solibacteraceae bacterium
CTCCATGACCAGCGCCATCGGACTCTCCACCCTCCTGGCCGTCGGCCCCGAGGCCTTCAGGGAGCTGCTGGCGGGGGCCCACGCCATGGACGAGCACTTCCGCACGGCCCCCTTGGAGGCGAACCTGCCGGTGCTCCTGGGGCTGGTGGGGCCCTGGAACACCAACTTCCTGGGGGCGGGATCCGTGGCGGTGCTGCCCTACGACCAGTATCTCAAGCGCTTCCCGGCCTACCTCCAGCAGATGATCATGGAGAGCAATGGCAAGTCCACCACCCGCCAGGGCAACCCGGTGTCCTATGCCACCAGCCCCCTCTATTGGGGAGAACCGGGCACCAACGGCCAGCACAGTTTCTACCAGCTCCTCCACCAGGGCACACGGCTGGTGCCCTGTGATTTCATCGCCTTTGCCCAGAGTCTCAACCCCCTGGGGGACCACCACGCGCTGCTGCTGTCGAATATCTTCGCCCAGGCGGAGGCCCTGGCCTTTGGCAAAACGGCGGAGGAGGTGCGGGCGGAGGGGGTACCCGAGGCCCTGGTGCCCCACCGGACCTTTGGGGGCAATCGGCCCTCCACCACCCTTCTGGCCCAGCGGCTCACGCCGAAGGTGTTGGGGGCCCTGGTGGCGCTCTACGAGCACCAGACCTTCACCCAGGGGGCCCTCTGGGATCTGAATCCCTTCGACCAGTGGGGGGTGGAATTGGGCAAGGCCCTGGCCGGACGGATCCTGCCGGAGCTGATGGCGCCGGAGTCTCCGGAGCTGGACCACGACGCCTCCACCAACGCCCTCATCCGCCGTTGCCGCGCCCTTCGCTGAGGCTGTGGCCGTACCCGGAACCCCCAAGGACCCCCATGCTCCGCACGCCCATGGCCTTCCTCCTCGGACTCCTCCTCGCGGTGGGGTTGGGGGCTCAGTCCCCCTATGAGCGGGCTCGGCCTGCCCTGAGGGTCTATGGGATGGAGCAGGGGTTGCCGGATGCGTCCGTGTACGCCCTCACCTTGGATGCCGCGGGTCGCCTCTGGGCGGGCACCAAGGAGGGGGCGGCCTACCTGCGGGGGCGGGAATGGGTGCCCCTGCCCATGCCGCCGGGCTTCGCCTCTAGCTACATTCGCGCCATTCAGGCCACCCGGGACGGGAGCCTCTGGTTCGGCACCCAGGATGCGGGGCTGCTGCGGTACCAGCAGGGCGCCTGGACCCAGTTCCTGGCGGGGAAGGAGCTGCCCTCCAACCGTGTGAACGCCCTGTGGGAGTCCCTTGACGGGACCGGCGTCTCCACCCTCTGGGTGGGCACGGGAGGGGCCGGGGTGGTCACCTTCCGGGCTGGGGTCTGGGCGAGGGTGGATCCGGGCGGCAGTCCGCGCACCATCTGGCGGCTGCGGGAGATGCCCGGATTGGAGGGTGAACGCAGGCTCTGGTGTGCCTCCACCGAAGGGTTGGCCACCCTGGAAGGGGACCGCTGGCGGATGCTGGGGCCCCAGGAAGGCTTTGTGGGCAAGGATGTGAACGATGTGCTGGAGGTGCCTCGGCCCGAAGGCGGGCACGACATCTGGGCCAGTTGCTGGGGGATGGGCCTGGTTCGTTGGGACGGCCGTGCCTGGACGCTTCATGATGCCTCCAAGGGCTTTCGGAGCCTCAACCCCACGGGGAGCCTGGGCTACACCCTGCGGTCCGATGGGCGGGTCGTGGTGTGGAGTGGGACCTACGATGCCGGGCTCTGGTACTTCGAAGGGGAGCGCTGGAAGGCCCTGAACCAGGGCCTGGCCACCACCATCCTTTCCCTGCTGGCCCTGCCCTCCTCCAAGCCCACGCTCTGGATGGGAACCCGGGGCAACGGGGTGGTCACCCTGGACGAGGGGGGCTGGCGCTCCCTGGACGAATCCCATGGCCTTCCCGGGGCCGAGGTCAATGCCATTGCGGTGAGCGAAATCCCCCCCGCCACCTGGGTGGGCACCAACAAGGGGCTGGTCCGCTGCGCCCCGGAGGGAGGTCCCCAGGTGGTGAAGGGCCTGCCCAGCGACTATGTGAATGCCCTTACCCCAAGCCGCGACCGTGGGCTTTGGGTGGGCACCCTCAAGGGACTCAGCCACTTCGATGGACGCACCTGGAACCACCGACCTGCCGGAGGATTCCTGGAGGGGAGGAACTGTCTGGGGGTGCTTGAGGGACCCGACGCGCTCTGGGTGGGGACGGACCGGGGCCTGGCCCGGCGGGAGGGGGGGCGATGGGAGCTCCTGACGACCCGGAACGGCCTGCCCCATGACCATGTGCTGGCCCTGGTGCGGGTGGAACGGCCGGAGGGTGGTCCAGAGCTATGGATCGGCACCCGGGGCGGAGGGGTGGGGATCCTCCGGGATGGGCAATGGCGGACCATGGCGGTGAATGAAGGCCTGAGCAATGGCTTCGTCTATGACCTCCATGTCCAGCGGGGGCCGGGGCGGCAGCGCTGGCTCTGGGCGGCCACCCAAGGGGGGGGGGCTGGCGGGCCTGGACCTCGAAGTCCCAGGGGCCCGGTGGCAGGTCTGGAAGATGGAACAGCTTCCCGGGCTTCCCACCAACACCCTGCTGAGGCTGGAGGAGGATGCCCGGGGGCGGCTCTACCTCACCACCACCCGTGGGGTGGTGCGGGTGAGTGTGGACTGGAGTCGAAGCCTGCCTCGGTTGTCGGAGGTGGAGGTCTTCTCCACCGTGGACGGTCTGCCCGCCCAGAGCTGCAGCCGAGGGGCCTCCTTCGTGGACGGCAAGGGCCTGATCTGGGTCGGCACCTCCAAGGGGGCGGGCATCCTGGATCCCACTCGGGAATCCTTCGCCCCTGGTCCCCAGCGACCCGTGATGGAGCGCGCCTACATTACCGGTTCCGGGGCGCCCCTTCTGCCCGGGCGGTCCTTGGCCTACGAGGACAACCACGTGCATTTCGATTTCGCATCCCCGGGGCTCCACCGCTTGGAGGACCTCCGCTACCGGACCCAGCTGGTGGGCCTGGAAGGGGAGCCCCAGGCCTGGCATGAAAGCACCTGGCGGGAATACCCTTCCCTGCCCGCCGGCAAATACACGCTGCGGGTCTGGGCCCGGGACCATGGGGGGCGGGTTTCTCAACCCACGGATTTCGCCTTCTCCGTCCGATCCGCCCTGTGGCTCTCCTGGTGGGCCTGGAGCCTGTACCTCGCGGCCCTTCTCGGGGCCGTGGTGCTCGGCCACAAGGTGCGCATGCAGGTGCTCCATGCCCGGAACCGGGAATTGGAGGGCCTGGTCCAGGCCCGGACCACGGAAATCGGCCACGTCAACGAACTCCTCCTGGAGCAGTTCCACGCCTTGCAGCAACGCACCGAGGAGCTTGGCACGGCCAAGGAGGTGCTGGAGATCCAGGCCCAGCAGCTGGCCCAGTGGGCCGAGGAGCTGAGGGATGCCAAGGAGGCGGCGGAGGCCGCCAGCCAGGCCAAGAGTGAATTCCTGGCCAACATGAGCCACGAGATCCGCACACCCATGAACGCCATCATTGGCTTCTCGACCCTGGCCATGAAGGCGGAGGCATCCCCCCGGGTGAAGGAGCACCTGCGCAAGGTGAGCGCCGCAGGGCACGCGCTCCTGGCGCTCATCAACGACATTCTGGACTTTTCCAAGATCGAGGCGGGGAAGCTGGAGATGGAATCCACCACCTTCCGCCTGGAGGATGTGTTCCGGG
>CAZPUI010000596.1:0-3675 GCA_964589695.1 uncultured Solibacteraceae bacterium
GGGCGGATTTGGCCTGGCACGGAAGCGCGGGTCATTGAAACCCTGGCGGAGGATTCGGCGGGAACACTCTGGGCTGGCGCCTACTGCCTCGGAGAAGAGGCTCCCCCGGTCTTCCACCTGGGAAAGGGTCTCCAGCCCGAGCCCTACGTGGAAAAGGGCCAGCGCTACAACCGCCGCGTCCACATCCGCTCGCTCTGTGCGACCCCCGACGGAGCCATATGGGTGGCAGCGGGGTCCAGGGATCCTTGGGAGGTGAGGACGGGAAGCGCCAGCGCCCTGGCCCTGCCTTCCCCCTGGGGCAAAGGCTGGACCTCTGGCCGATACATCGCCCGAAGTGCCTCGGGCACCCTGGCGGTGGCCTGCACCCGGGGCGTTGCCTTCTGGCGCCAGGGACAATGGGCCACCCTGGGCAAGCCCGAGGGCCTGCCGGACAAGGGCATTCTGACGGTGGCCTGGCATGCCGAGCGCGAGGAGGCCTGGCTGCTGAGCGAACGGGAGTCGGACCTCCTCCATGTCCGCCTGGAAGGGGATACGTGGCGCGTCGTGACCCACCTCCAACCCCCACATCCCACCCTGGAGCACCGGGTGAATGGCATCGCCTGGGCGAAGGACGGGAGCCTCTGGCTCACCACGAGCGTGGGGGTGAAACGCTATGCCCAAGGGAACCTCCGCACCTGGGGACCGGGCGAAGGACTGCCGGGCACCCCCATCGACAAGAACTCCATCCGCGCCGACGGGGAGGGTGATATCTGGGTCGGCCTGCCTTCGGGGCTGGTGCGCTTCCACCCAATGCGGGTGGGTCCCCCACCCACGCCGAAACCCGTGCATTTCCTTGCCGTTCTGGATGGCCAAGGCCGTGAGGTCCAGCCCGGCCAGCGCCTCGCATGGAAGGACCACTCCCTGGAGGTCCGTCTTGGGCTGCCCTTCTATGCCAATGAGGCCGCAGCCCTCGTGGAGGTGAGGGTACGGGGACTCGACGAGGCCTGGCGGCGGGTTCAGGGGTCGGAGTTGCGATTGCCCGCCATCCCCTCTGGTCGGTACGTGCTGGAAACCCGCATGTCGCTTGGGGGGCAGACGCCGGGTCCCCTCACGACCTTTCCCTTCGCGGTGGAAGCGCCCTGGTGGCGGCGCGCCTGGGCCTGGGTCCTTTGGGGGATCTCCGGCGCCTCCCTGGTCGCGCTCTTTTTCCTGTGGCGCACCCGCCAACTTCGCCGCCGCGCCGCCTTGCTGGAACGGCAGGTGGCGGAACGCACGGCCTCCCTGAAGGAAGCGATGGTGGCACTTGAAGCCGCAAGCCTCCGGGACCCTCTGACGGGATTGGGCAATCGGAGGGTGACCGAAGTGCTCATGCCGGACGAGGCCAGCCGCGTGGACCGCGTCTACCGCGTGAACCAAGCCCCACCCCCGGGGCGGCCCTGTGCAAAGGGGGCCTTATTTTTTTTCTTCTGGGCCCTGGATCACTTAAGGGGGGTAAACGTTACTTACGGCCACCCGGGCGGGGCCGGGGTGCTGGTGGAAACGGCGCGGCGCCGGCGGGCGGCCTCCCGGGCCACGGATCCCCTGATCCGCTGGGGAGGCGAGGAGTTTCTGTTGGTGACCATGCGCGCCAGCCGGGTCCGAGCCGCGGAGCTGGCGAGGTCACTGTGCGCGAGCATCAGGGAAGAGCCCTACCACCTGACTCGGGGGGTCGACCTGCAGCTCACCGTCTCCCTGGGCTTCGCCTGCCACCCGCTCTTCCCCTCCTCCCCGGGCTGCGGAACATGGAAGGACGCCCTGGAGCTGGCGGACCAGTGCCTGTACGCCGCAAAACGGAGCGGAAGGGACGGCTTCGTGGGGTGCGCTGGGATGGGCAGCGCACCGGAAGGGGACCTGGAGCTGAACGTCCGACACCTCGCGGGACGCGGCCACCTGCACGTGCACACCTCCCTGGGCGACTCTGCCGCCCTCGTGTGGCCCGACCTTACCTCCCTGTAGGCCCCAACCGTTCCACCGGGTCGTTGGCGAAGGAAGTCCGGTTCCAGGCCAGGGCTGCCCTTCATCAAAGCCCATTCCACGCTGCTTTCCGTCAACGCACTCTCCGGCCTTGTGATGCGGGTCCCCACGCATGTCGGCCTGCGGGCTGAAGGGAAGTCCATGGCCCGTGTGGGCCTGGAGCTCAAGGGTCGATGGGGACTGCAGGCGCTGGTGGGAACGGGATTGGGGATCGGTCTGATCCTCGTGACGGCCCTCCTCATCCGCAGCGCGGGTGGGTTTCATTGGGGGTTTCCTTGAACCAGACGTGGTGCCAAGGTGGCGGTGGGCTTCAGGGGGGCGCGGTGCGAGCTGATGAACGGAAAGGTCGAGGTGGCTCCCGCGGAGGGGCCCCGGGTGCCCTGGCCTGCCTCCTGCTGCTCGGTGGTTCCCTCCTGATGGGGCAAGACGTTCGAACCCGCCTCAAGGACCAGGCGCGGTCCGATCCCGCCAAGGCATGGGAATCCGGTTCCCAGTGGCTCGCCGGGGCCGGGGCGGATAGGGCAAAGGTGCTTGAGGAATTGGTGCACCTTGGGATCCAGCTGGGCCATTACAACCGGGCCTTTGAACTGTGCGAAACCTGGGCGCGCAGCGCCGAAGCCGAAGGCAACCGCGCCATGCGGGCCCGGGCCCTCCATCAGCGGGGCAGGATCCTCAAATACCTCGCCCGCTATCCTGAAGCCATCAGCGACCTGCATACCGCCCTGGAACTCCATACCTCCCTGGGAGATGAGGTCGCCGTGGCCGAGTGCCACAATGAACTGGGCCTGATCCACCGCCGGGCCAGCGATTATGCCCGGGCCGCAGAGGAGCTGGAGCGGGCGGCCTCCATCTTCGAACGCCGCGGGCTGCGCAGGGAGCTGCCGAACATTCTGAACAACCTTGGTTTGGTACTCCTGGACATGGAGGATCTGGACCGCGCGGAATCCTACTTCCGAATGGGCCTCGACCACCTGGAGAAGGAGCCCCGCAGCAGGGATCGACTGCTTGGGGTCCTGCTCGAAAACATGGCCTCGGTGCTGAGGCAGCGGGGTCAGTACGCCGACGCGTTGGCCCTGGGTCAGCGGGCGCTGGAAATCGCCACCCGGCATTCCCAGCCCAAATCCACCGCCAATGTGCTCATCGACCTCGGGATCTGCCACCTGCGCCTGGGGCGCCCCCTGGAGGCACGGCGCCACCTGATACAGGCCCTCGGCATGAAACGCAGCAATGGGGAGGCGTACGGCATCACCGCCGTCCAGGTGGCCCTGGGCGAAACGGAATTGACCCTGGGGCGGCCCCGGGAAGCGGAGGCCTTGCTGGTGGAGGCCGCCAAGGTGGCAAAAGGCATTCAGGCCAGGAACTACGAAGCCGAAGCCCACCGCCTGCTTTCACGCCTGGAGGAGGGACGGGGGCGCCTCGGGGAGGCCCTGGCCCACGAGCGTGCTCGCGCGCGGATCCAGGAGCAGAACAATCGTGAAACCATGCTCCGACGAAGGGCTGAGTTGAAAACGGTGCTGGATGTGGAGCGCAAGGAGAGCGAACTGGCCCTGCTCCGTCGGGATGGCCGCATCCAGGAACTGGAGCTGGGCCGCCAGCGGCTCCACCGAAGGCTGCTGCTGCTGGGCAGCCTGGGCGCCCTGCTGCTGGCAGGGGTGCTCTACGCCAGGTACCGCTTGAGCACAC
>CAZPUI010000597.1:0-3671 GCA_964589695.1 uncultured Solibacteraceae bacterium
ACGCCACCTACACGGCCTACAACGGGCACGCCATCCTGCCCCAGCTCATCGAGACGCAGGACTTCCTCCACTTCCGCGTGCTCACCCTCAACGGCACCGCCGTGCAGAACAAGGGCATGGCCCTCTTCCCCCGGCGCCTGCAGGGGCACTACGCCATGCTCTCCCGGCAGGACGACGAAAACCTCAGCATCATGTTCTCGGACAACCCGCACTACTGGAGTGATCCCCAGGTGCTGCTCCGCCCCTCGGCCATGTGGGAGGCGGTGAAGCTGGGCAACTGCGGGTCCCCCCTGGAGACCGAGGCGGGCTGGCTGGTGATCACCCACGGGGTGGGGCCCATGCGCAAGTACTGCATTGGCGCCGCCCTCCTGGACCTGGAGGACCCCACCAAGGTGCTGGGCCGACTGTCCGAACCCCTGATCGTGCCCGAGGGCAGTGGCCGGGAGGGCTATGTCCCCAATGTGGTCTACTCCTGCGGCTCCCTGCTCCACGGCCGCACCCTCTTCCTGCCCTACGCCATGAGCGACCGCGCCACCACGGTGGCGAGCGTCAGCTTGGACGACCTGCTGCGGGAACTCCGGCCTTAGCAAGGCTCAAGTCGCTCTGGGTGAGCCATTCGATCCGCGGCACCTACCTATTTGCGCTCCGGCGCTGATTCCGGTTCGAGGCGCGCGACGGCGTAGCCCTCGCCCCGGGGGACCAGGCGCAGCAGATAGTGGCGCATGCCAATGAAAACCGTCCCATCGTCCATGCGTACCAGCGAATTCATGGCCGGGTTGCCCAGGAAGGCGGCACTGAGGAGCAATCGGGACTGGCCGTTGGCGGCCAGACGGTAGAGGTTCGCATCGGTGAGCACCAGCCACTGGCCCTCGCCCTCCGGGACGACGGCATGGCGAGAACCGCCCTGGATCGCGTCTGGCAGCGGCACCTCCCTGGAGACGGTGCCCTTGGCGTCCATGCGTAGCAGGCTCTTGTGCGTGAGGATCAGCCAGGCCTCCGGTCCGTCCGGCACCACGAGCACCGGCACGCTATCGAATCGCTGCAGTTCGGTGGCGGACCATTCACCCTTGGCATCGCGGGTGACCTTGAGGACCTTGCCCCGGTCAAGGGCGATGTGAGAGAGCCCTTCGAACACCAGGTAGCTTCCCTTGTGCTCCAGGATGGCAAGGACGTTTTCCGGAATGTGGTCAGCCATCCTCCTTCCGAACCATGGGATCCAGCCGGGGAAGGGTGGGGTTGGACTGGGGCGATGGGGGATGACCCTTCCCTTGGCAGTACCCCGTGGGGGGGGTGGTGGAGGCGGAGGTGGAAGGTGCGCTTGCGTGATCAGGAAACGGCCCCGCCTGCCGTCCGTGGACACCCAGCAGAGCCCACCGCCCCATTCTCCGGCGTTGAACCCGACCAGCCAGCCGTCGGTGACCTGGACAAGTTGCTGAACATGTTGGTCGGGCGGAATGTCGACAAGGTGGCGTCCCAGCTTCAGTGCCGTGACCTGGGCCGCGCGGGAGACACCCGCCTGTTCGAAGGAGGGGCCGAGCGGCCGCAGGTGGTAGCTCCAGTCCTTGATGGCAAGCTTGCCGTCGGCGAGGGTGACAGCCCATTCCCGCGCGGGGTCGGCCTGGTAGGCGGCCGAATGGCGGAGGTCCGCGGGATCCGGAAACTCGGCGACCTTCCATCCCTGGGGAAGCGGGGGTAGCTGGGAGCGGACGGGAAGGCCCGCCAGGACAAGGGCGAACGCCCACGAGAGGCCAAGGCGCCGGAACGGCGTGGCGGAGGGTAGCGGGGTTTCAGGAACGAGCATGGTCAGTCTCGGGTGGCGATGGCGAAGCGCATTCTGGATCGTTCGTGATGGATCGGGAGGTCCGCTCAGCGCGTGACCTGCCCCACCACCACCTCCGGCTGGGACCGGTGGGCCAGGCGTCCGCCGGCTTCCGCCACGTGCTCCACGGAGGGCAGGCTTGCGCCGTAGAGCCTCTCGCCCCGCTGCCGGATGCGTTGGGGGTCCCCGGAGCCCATCACCCGCAGGCTGCCGGCACCGCTGGAATTCGGGGCGGAAAAACCCGGGTGGCGCGCCAGCCAGTCCCCCAGGCGCAGGGCGATGAAGGTGGAGGGGTCCAGGACCTCCAGGCCCGGGGGAACCACCTTCCGGAAGGCCTGGGCCAGGAGGGGGTAATGGGTGCAACCCAGCACCAGGGCGTCCTGGGGGGGCAGGTCCCTCAGGTAGTGGGCCACCGCCAGTTCCGCCAGGGGGGAGGCCTCCAGGCCCTCCTCCACCAGGGGAGCCAGGAGCGGCGCGGCCACCAGGTGCACCTGCACCTCCGGGGCCAGCTTGGCGATCTCTTCCGCGGGGGTCCGGGAAGCCACGGTACGGGTGGTGCCCACCCAGGCCACCCGCGTGCCGCCCTTGGTCCGGAGGTGCGCCACGGCCATTTCCGCCGTGGGGATGGTCACCCCCAGCACCCGTCGTCCTTCGTGGTTGTAGCGCCGCTGGAGGTGGCGAAGGGCCACGCAGGAGATGGTGTGGCAGGCCACCACCAGGAGCCTGCACCCCTCATCGAAGAGCCGCTCCACACACTGCTCCGAGAAGTCCAGGATGGTGCTGGCATCCCGGTCGCCATAGGGGGCCCGCCCGTTGTCCCCCAGGAACACCAGGTCGTGGGCCGGTAGGGCCTCCCGGAGGGCCGCCAGGACCGTCAATCCCCCATAGCCCGAATCGTAGACCCCGATCATCCCCGCGCTCCTTCCCCTACTATTCCCCCTCCCAGGGGTTCTGCGCAAAGGATTGGGTGGGATGGAGGCCACGCCCTGGATCCCGGCCCTCGGCACCTGCGGGACCTCGCCGTTACCATGGGGACATGACGAAACGCGAACGGATCCAGTTCCTCCTCATCTGGCTCGCCCTGGGGCTCCTGCCCCTCTTCCTGCGGCCGCTCTGGGAGCCCGATGAGGGCCGCTACGCCGAGATCCCCCGGGAGATGCTGGCCACGGGGGACTGGCTCACCCCCCACCTGAACGGGGTGCTCTACTTCGAGAAGCCCCCCCTGCAGTACTGGCTCAGCGCCATTGGCATGCGGCTCTTTGGCCCCAGCGCCTGGGCGGCGCGGCTGCCCCTGGCCCTGGCCTCGGCCCTGGCCATGTGGGCCGCCTGGCGCATGGCCCGGCGCCTGGGGGCCGTGGTGCCCATCTGGGCCTCCTTCATTGCCGCCGGGAGCCTGCTGGGCTTCATCTGCGGCCAGATCCTGACCCTGGATGCCCTCTTCACGGCCTTCCTGGTGGCCACCGTGGCCTGCGCCGTGGAGGCGGTGGATGCCCGGCGGCGACGCCAGCCGGCCTTCATGTGGACCCTTCTAGCCTTCACCTGTGTGGCCCTGGCCTTCCTGACGAAGGGACTGGCGGCCCCGGTGCTCATCGGTGGCATCTTCTTCGGGGCCCTGGCCCTGAATTGGCGGGACCGGGGCCTTCGCCAACCCATCCTGCGGACCTTCTTCGATCCCGGGGGGTGGGCCCTCTTCCTGGCCATCACGGCCCCCTGGTTCATCCTGGTGGATCAGGCCAACCCAGGTCACGCCCGTTTCTTCTTCATCCCCGAGCCCTTTGCCCGGTACCCCCCCCCGGTCCGCTGCCGCCGGGATCCGGCGGAATTGTGAATGGCACGGACTGGGGCTTCAAGG
>CAZPUI010000598.1:0-3665 GCA_964589695.1 uncultured Solibacteraceae bacterium
GTTCTGCGGAGCGCACACACCCGTTCTCACACTCCCGCCCACGTAGACGGCGCGCGTCCCCGTTCACGACCTGGGCCACGACCCGGATGGACACCAGTGCGTGGTAGGTGGCCTGGAGGGCATTGGTTGCCAGGTTGATGAGGCACTGCTGGAGGCGTCCGGGATCCCCCTGAAGGGGCCTGGGGATGCGGGGGTCCACCTGGAGCAGCAGTTCGTTCTCTTGCTCCTGGCACTTGGCCCCGAGCATGCCCACCGCCGCTTCCCCCACCGCCCGGAGGTCAAAGGGCACGGAGACCACTTCCAGTCGACCGGCCTCAATACGGGAGAGGTCCAGGGTGTCGTGGATGATGCGCAGCATGCCCCGGGCGCTGGCCCGCAGGGTGGCCAGGATGCGCCGCCTTTCCCGGGGCGGGGTGGCCTCCAGCTCCAGGAGACCGGCCAGTCCAAGGATGGCGTTGAGGGGGGTGCGCAGCTCATGGGTGGTGTTGGCCACGAACAGGGACTTGTAGGCATTGGCCCTTTCCAGTTCCCGGGTCCGGACTCCCACCAGGTCGTCCAGTTCCTGGGCCCGGGCCCGCAGGCGCAGCACCCGCAGGTGGGCCAGTTCCAGCACCAGGGCGCCCAGGGCCAGGATCACCAGGCCCTTGAGCCAGAGGGTCTGGTACCAGCGGGGCAGCACTTCGAAGGCGAAAACGGCCGCAGGACTCCAGGGCATCTGGCCCGTGCGGGACCGGACCTCGAAACGGTAGTCACCGGGGCCCAGCCCTGGAAAAACGGCTTCCTGGCTGTCCACGTCCCGCCACGCACTTTCCAGGCCCCACAGCCGCACCTGGAACTGCAGGGCGCTCTGGAAGGCGTGGGTTGGGGCCGCAAAATGCACCTGCAGGGAGCCCTGGGAGGCGGGCACCTTCAGGGGGAGGCCCCCCAGGGGATCCCTGCGTTCCCCGCCCAGGTCCACGGTGAGCAGCACGGGGGTGCGACTGACGGGCAGGCCACGGTGCAGGCCCATGCGGAAGCGCACCAGGGCACCGGAAAGCCCCACCCACACATCCTGGTCGGAGTCTGTGAGGATGGCCATGGCGTTGACATCCTCCGAAGGGAGGCCGCTGGAAGCGCCGAAATGCTCGATGCCCCGGGCGGTCCATACGTCCACCCCTCGACCCGTGCCGGTCCAGATCCGCCCCAGGGAGTCCTGTCCCAGCATCAGGACCTTGTTGGAGGCCAGTCCCTGCTCCCTGCCCAGGTGTTCCAGGAGCTGGATGCCCTGGGGGTGTACGGTGAAACGTGAGAGTCCAAGCGGTTCCAGGTAGGCCACCAGGAGCTGGCCACCCTCCACCTCCCGCACATAGTTCACGACCTCGGACCGAAGCCCGTGCTGGGTGCCGAAGCGGGTCCAATGGCCCTCACGCCGGAGGAAGAGCCCGCTGGCGGTCGCCACCCAGAAGCGCCCTTCCCGCCCCACCCAGAGGCCCACGGTTTTCAGGGACTGGTCGTGGCCGGGAAGCACCTCCGGCCGGAAGACCAGCTTGGCCTGCGCGGCCTCGGCCCGGAGCAGCCCCGTGGCCTCCGTGGTAAGCCAGAGGGTGCCCTCCGGGTCGATGCAGAGGCGGAAGAGCCGCTTGGGAACGCCTTCCATCTGCACGGGATGCCGCTCCAGTCGGCCCGTGGCCGGATCCAGGCGGAGAACTTCCGGGGTGCTTCCGGCCATGAGGATGCGGCCCTGGGCGTCTTCAATGATGCTCCGAACAATGCCCTTTTCAGTGCCGGCGATGGTTTCCCAGCGCCCGCCCTTGTAGCGCAGGGCCCCCTGATCCGTACCCACCCAGAACGTACCCGTGCGGTCCTTGTGGAGGCACCAGATCACATCATTGGGCAGGCCCTCCCGGCGGGTGATCACCTCCAGGCTCCCCAAGCCCAGGGCCTGGGCCAGTCCCAGGGAGGCGATCCAAAGGTTGCCTTCCCGATCCTCCATGGCATTTCGGGCATCGTAGTTGCTGTCCGAGCCCCAGCGCGAGGTGCGGGTCCAGACCCCCTCCGCATGGATATAGAGGCCTCGGTTCGTGGGCACGAGAAGCTTGCCGCTGGGGGTGAGTACGAGGTGACCCCTCAGGGGCTGCTCCAAGTCCGGGAGGATCACGGGGCGGAATGCGGACTCCTGGGGTTCCTTCCGCCAGAGGGCCCTTGGGGATCTGATCCACAAACGGTTCTGGGAATCCCGCACCACCCCTTCGAGGCTATGGCCTGCCGTATCCTCGGGCAGGTCCAATTCCTGCCACCCCCCGCCTTGGTGCTGCAGGAGCACGGGTCGGAGCACGCCCCCACGGCTGCGGATCCCTGCGGCGATGGCCTCGGTCGGGGAGCAGAAGAGACCCGTGACCGCCCATCCAGGCCAGCCTTTCTGGGGCGCAAACGTCAGCCCTTCGCCCTGCTCGAAGAGCCCCTGGCGCGTGCCCACCCAGAGACGGCCCAGGGGACTGGTGCCCAGGACCGGAATGGCCAGGTCTGGGGGCAGGCCCTCCCGGCAGACCTCGAAGCGGTGGCCCGTCCAGCGCGCCAATCCCCGGGAGGTGCCCACCCACAGGCGACCCTTGGGATCCTCGTGGAGGGCCAGCACATCCCCCGACGGCAGGCCATCCTCCATCCCATAGCTGATGAACCTGCGGCCATCGAAACGGGCCAGACCGGACTGCTCCAGTCCCAGCCAAAGGATGCCCGTGCGGTCCTGGAGCAGGGTGGAGGTGGCGAGGCTTTCAAGGCCTGCTTCGGTGCCGAAGACCCTGAAGGGGACGCGTCCCGTGGGGGTTTCCCCCGCCCCGAGCCCCAGGCAAGCCAGAAGGAGCCACACCCAGCGCCACTTCCACCGCCCTTGGAGCGCCTTAGCGACCATTCCCTCCCCCTGGGGAGAGCTTAATACCAAGTTGCCTTGAAAGCCCTCGTGGGCTTTGAAGGCTCCATAAAGGTACATGCGTGGTTTTTCCTGTAAGAACGGGCACTTGCGTGCCAGGTGCGCTTTCCAGGTCCCCCTTCGGGGACACGTGAAAGGGCGCCGCCGTCTGGATGGATGCAGAGGGGGACGCGCCCTCGCCCCATAAATAACGGTCCTGCCCGGCTGGCCGATGGAACCTTCAGCTCTCTGCGCGCCGCAGAGACCCTGATGCCGAAGCCATCATGGCCCCTTCCATCACCTCCCTGGGACTCGCCCTCCTTCGCAGGGGCCTCGGGGGGATCCTGGGCCTGCTGCTCCTGGTGCCCGCCTGGGGTCAATCCACCTACCACCGGCACTTCGGAACCCGGGAAGGGCTGGTGCAGTACACCGTCTCCCTCATCGCCCAGGACACCCAGGGCTTCCTGTGGTTTGGCACGGAATCGGGGGTGAGCCGCTTCGATGGCATGGAATTCGTGAACTACACGCTCCAGAACGGCTTCACGAACTCTCCCCCCCAGGCCCTCGTCCCGCTGTCCGGCAGCGCCTATGCCCTGGCCACAGGCAGGCTCTTCCTGCTGGAGGGGGAGGAGGCTCGGACCGTGCCCCTCCCTGAAACGGCCTACTTCGCCTTCAAGTCCGGGGGCGAAATCTGGCTTCTGTACGAGGGACGCATCGCCGACCTCCAGGGTCGGCGCAGCTTCCCCTGTCCCGCCCACACGACCTTCACCAAGGAGACCAT
>CAZPUI010000599.1:0-3630 GCA_964589695.1 uncultured Solibacteraceae bacterium
AATCCGGATCTTCCACGATGTGGGGATGGGGCACCTTGAGGGCCACCGGGAGTCCATCGGGTTCCCGCCGAGCCTGGTAGGTGGAGGCACAGCCACCCCTGCCCAGGAAGCGGACCGTGGTGTAGGGTCCGAACTGCTGGGGGATGGTGGGTCCGGATCCGCCACCCAGGCCATGGATATCCCGGGTGGCCATGGCGCTGTCCAAGCCACCGCGGTGTCGCGAGGTGCCGGGGCGCTCAAGGTCCACCGGCGCTCCGATCAGGCTCACCCCGTAGGGATTGGTGCCCGTGTTCCGGCGTCGGAGTCGGCGGGTGAGGAAGAAGCCCAGGGCCACCACCCCGCCCCCTACCATGAGCCAACCCGGAGACGGGAGGCCACTGGGTCCGGGGACCTGGGCCGAGCCCTGGGGGTTTTGGGGGCTCTGAGGTCCCTGGAGCAACCCCGTGGACGGCTCGACCGTTGCGGCCCTGGGGGGTACCTTGGCCGTGGCCAAGGGCTCCGAAGGCACCTTGGAGGCACTGGGGCGTTCGGTGGTGGCGGGGAGGGCCTGGTTCCGATTCAGATCCTCCGCCTGGGCCACCAAGGAATTGGGTTCCTGTGGTTTGGAGTCCTGCGGTTGGGAGTCTTGGGGTTTGGGTTCAGGGGGTTTGGGATCCACCCCCTTGGCCACGTCCACCGTGGGAAGGGTGGGAGGCACCGCGGGGGGCACCACGGGCTTGGGATCCGCGGTTGGCGGCGCCGTGGCCGCCAGTTTTTCCTGGTAGCGCCGATCCAGATCCCGCTTGATGGCCTGCCACTCCGCGTCCGGCTCCACCCGGTGGTTCTTGGACGTAAGAAGGGCCTCCCGGGCCACTGCCCAGTCTTCCAGGGCCACCGCGCAGCGCGCGATCTGGAGGTAGGGGTAGTACGCGAAGTAGGAAAAGCCAGCCCCGCGAGCCTCGCGTGTGGGCTTCGGCTGGAAATGCACGGCCCGTCGGAAGGCCTCCAGGGCCTTGCGATGCTGTCCGGCCTTCAGGGCCTCCAATCCATCCTTGTAGGCCACCTGGTACGAGGTGGGCCCATCGGTGATCTGGATCTGGGCCTGCAATGCCAGGACCGGAAGGATCATGGGGAGGGCGGCTCTCACTTCTCCACCAGCAACCAGCGCAGGAACTTGTCCGACCTTTCCTTGCTGAGCTGGAAACTCAGCGACACGTAGACGCGCTTCTCGGACTCCTGCTCGGTCCCGATGGGCGTCCCCTTGCCTCCGAGCAGACGGAAGTCCTCATTGACCTGTCGACTTCCCCGGGCATGGCGGTACGCCACGTCCAACATGAGTTGACGGAAGCGCACTCCGACCCCCAGGGTCCACCCCCGCAGCACCCGCTGGGCCCCCGTGACCACGTCCCGTTCGGGCTGAGGTTCCCGGAAAACACCGGCCCGCAGGGGGACCAGAAGCTTGTCCCCCACGAAGGTCACGTATTCCACCCCCATCCTCAGGCTGTTGGCATCCAGGACCTGCTGACGCTCGGTACCGGGATCGAAGAAATTCACGGGCGCATCCGGTTCCCCGGGTAGGTAGAGGTTGGCCTTGGTCCAGGGTGTGCGGCTCCAATCCAGGGCCACCAGCCATCGGGGGGTGGGGCGCCAGGCGCCTCCCAGCCCCCAAGTCTCCGGCCAATTCAGGCGCATGGACCTCAGCGGCACCGTCGCGTCAAGCTTTTGCCCCGCAATGTCCAGATCCACCCTGCCGCCGTTGGCGTAGTGGGCTTCAAAGGGACTGCGGTAGACCACCCCCCAGTTCAGGACTTCCGAGCGCCACATGAGCCCCCAGGTCCAGTTGCGCCCCTGGAGTTCGTTCCGCTGGAACACGCTCTGGTGGTCCCCCTGGAGGGGATTGCTCCACAACAGGTTCGCGTTCCAGTTCCCCCTCCAGAGGCTGAAGGCGGCCCCCAGAAGCAGGCGCGGGGTGAGGTCGATGGCCGTGGCCACGGAGTGGACATTCACCGCACCCACCTGGTTCATGCTGCCGCGGAAGTAGGTGGTGGGCTGGCCCGTGGGACCCACCATGGGGGGTGCCAAGGCTGAATTCTGATCCATGTCGAAGAGCCGCTGGCTGGAGACCTGGACCACCGCATTGCGCCCCCGCACCCGGAAGGGGAGGGTCAGGGAGCCGAAGACGGGTTTGACGGCCAGGGAGTTGGTGACATCCGCGGAAAAGCTGGTGGTGTGGTCCTCGAAGATGGCGGGAAAGTCCCGGTAACGGACCTCCCGCTGGCCCCCGTTGAAGACCAGCGAGCCCTCGGGCTGCAGCAGCTGGGCCAGGCCTGCGGGGTTGTAGCTGACCGCGGTGGCATCGTCCGCCACGGCGATGAATGCATTGCCGATGCCCTGGGAACGGGCACCGATGCCCTGGATGGTGAAGCTGGTGCGACCATGGCGCATGATCGCGGAATCAAGCAGGACCTGGGCCCGGACGGGAACGGCCAGGCCCCCGAGGGCCAGGGCCGTCACCACCGTTCGGACTCCGTCCATGTTCCCCCCTGTCGAAGACTGATGGGATTACGAACCATGAGTCTATCGAGTTGAGTCCATCCTGTCCCAGGCCCCCCGCGAAGCGCAATGCTCTCCATTGCGACCGTTTTCCTCGTGTTCCCCTTTGCCCCTTCAGTCCTCGTGCTTCTCCGGGCCCTTCAAGGGCGCCCCCGCAGGAGGTTCCACCGCGCTGGCCCCCACCGCCAGGATGGGGCTGCGGGGCCCATCCCCCCACATGCCTGCACCTCGGATCAGGCTGGAATGGAAGACCCCCCAGAACACCAGGCCGTCGGCGCTGCGGGGGTCCAGGAGGTAGAAGGCCAGCCGACCCAGGGGCTGGTTCACGGGCACGTACAGGGCCTCGTCCAGATCCGCGTCCGACCACCCATAGGCCGCCCGCTTGGCCAGGGGTTCGGCCTTCCAGGCCCCCTTGAGCTGAAGGGTAAAGACCCCCTGAAAAGCCCCCTTGGAGATCGTGCGTTCCGTTTCATGGAAATGGAGCACCTTTTCCCCCCGGGGGCGGGCCTTGCCCCCCAGGACCAGCAGCCCATGGGCCTCCAGCAGGGGCCGCACCCTACGGGCATAGGCGGGATCCACCAGGTAGCCCAGGGGAACCCCCACCAAGTCCGCAGGGCGATAGCTGACGAAGGCCGGCAGGGTCAAGGTGGTGCGCCCCTTCTCCCCCTTGTAGCGCCCCTTTTCGTCCCGCAGGGGTTCCACCAGGTCGATGGTGGCCTGCTCCGTCGCCTCGGGCTCGGCCTTCAGGGGCAGTTTCGGCGGCCCCTGCCTCCAGGACTCGGCCCACCGCGCGCGGGCCGCTGCCTGCTGGGCCAGGACCTCGCCCTTGTGTTCCGCCAGCCAGCCCAGCACTCCCAGAATGAACTTCCTATTGGCCTCGATGCGCTCGGGGTAGCCCAGGTAGACGTAGGTCTCCACCAGCACCCCCAACCGGTACTGCAGCACGGGGTAGTTGCTGGTGAGGTTGGGGCTCGCGAAGTCCGTCTCCCAGGCCACGGGCTTGCGGTCCTTGTCCATGCGGAAGTTGCCGTAGTCGTACGTGGGCAGCCCCTTGGCCCTTACCTTCTCCTGCACCTCCACCAGCATGCGCCGGTTGAA
>CAZPUI010000600.1:0-3627 GCA_964589695.1 uncultured Solibacteraceae bacterium
CCGGCGCCCTGGACACCAAGACCAGCGTGGAGATCATGGCCCTCTTCGAGGAGCTCTACCAGAAGGGGAACACCATCATCATCGTGACCCACGAAGAGGACATCGCCCGGCACGCCCACCGCATCGTCAAGCTGCTGGATGGGAAGATCAAGCACGATGAGCCCAACATTCCCATTACCACCGAAGAGCACCTGGCCCACCTGACCATGTAGACCACCCGGTCTCGGGGCCTCCGACCGGAGGCTCACTCAAACCCCAGGCATGGACCTGTTAGATCGGCCCCCGGGCGACGGCTTCGGGGGCCGTGATGTGAAGTTGCACCCGCTGGGGCTCCAAGCGGATGGGACACGGATCCATGGGGCAGGCCGCGCAATGGTTCCGCTGACAGGGATCCGTATGGGTGTGGAGCTCGCCTTCCACCCCGATGCGGTCCAGGACCAGGGCGTTGAACCGCTCCACGAGTTCATGGCCCTGGGCCACCGTCAGGAATTCCGGGATGACCACATGGATGTCCACATGGGTGTAGCGCCCCGCGCGCAGGGTGCGCATTTCATGGATGGCCAGGACCTCGGGGGGCCGCACCTCGTTGATGGTGGTCACCAGCTTTTCCACCAGCGCCGGATCTTCGGCATCCAGCAGGGCGGCGCTGGACTCCCGCACCAGGCGGAAGCCCGTGAAGGCGAGCAGCAGTCCCACGGCCAGGGCCATGAGGGGGTCCAGGATTTCCAAGCCCGTGAGCTTCACCAGGAGCAGGCCCAGCCCGATGCCCAGGGTGGTGTAGAAGTCCGAGAGCACATGGTGTCCATCGGCCATGAGGGCCTGGCTGTTCTGCCGCGTCCCCACCCGCACCAGGAGGAGCCCCAGCAGGCCATTCAGACAACCCGCCCCCAGATTCCAGAGCATGCCAAAACCAAGGTTGCGGATCTGGGGACCCATCACCATGGCATGGATGGCCTCATAGATGATGATCACGGCCGCCAGCGAGATCATGCCGCCCTCGAAGGCGGCGCTGAAATGCTCGATCTTGCCGTGGCCGTAGGGGTGTCCCTCGTCGGCGGGACGATTGGCGAAGACCACGGCCCCGAAGGCGAAAACCGCCGAGACCACGTTCACCACGCTTTCCGTGGCATCGGACTTGAGGGCGGAGGAGCCCGTGACCGCGTAGGCGTAGAATTTCAAGCCCAGAATCAAGAGGCCGGCACCAATGGCCAGAAGGGCGATGCGAATCCGGGCCCCCTGTCCCCCTTGCTGTGACACCTCGGCCATCAAGGACCTCCCCTCCTGCATGATGCCACCCGTCACCACCCCCCAGCGAACCCGGATCCTTACCGAAATTTCTGAAATTGTCAGAACATCGGGTGTTCCAAGGACCTTGGTCACAATTCGTCAAGGTTTCATTCGCCACTGATGGTGTTTCTGGCATCCTGAGGGGGCCGCTGAGGCCTGATGTTTCAGATATCCAGGAGCCAACGTGTCCCAGTTCCGCATCCAGACCCACCCCATCCTGAAGGTGCCCGGGGAACCGACCCTGACCTTCCTCTGGCGGGGAACCCCCCTCAAAGCCCATCCCGGCGAGACCATCTCCTCGGCCCTCTTCGCCAACGGGGTGCGGGTCTTCGGGCACCATCCCAAGGATGGCGCGCCCCAGGGCATCTTCTGCGCCAACGGCCAGTGCGCCCAGTGCTCCGTGCTGGCGGATGGCCTGTCCGTGAAGTCCTGCATGGTGCCCGTCCAGGAGGGCATGGTCGTGGAGCCCCTCGAAGGCAAGCCGGCCCTGCCGGACCTGAACCCAGGCGATGGGGAACTCCACGAGATCCCCACCGTGGACACCGAATGCCTGATCATCGGCGGTGGCCCTGCCGGCCTCTCGGCAGCCCTGGAACTGGCCAAGGCGGGCGTCCAGGTCATCCTGGTGGACGACAAGGCGGACCTGGGCGGCAAGCTGGTCCTCCAGACCCACAAGTTCTTCGGCTCCATCGACGCCTGCCACGCCGGCACCCGGGGCATGGACATCGGCAAGAAGCTGGAGAATCAGGTCAGGGCCTATGAACATATCCGCATCTGGACCAACAGCACCGCCCTGGCCGTCTTCAGCGACCGGCGGGTGGGCATTCTGAAGGATGGCAAGTACGTTCTGGTCCGTCCCCAGGCCCTGCTGGTGGCCGCCGGAGCCCGGGAAAAGTCCCTGGTCTTCAAGGGCAACACCCTGCCAGGCGTCTACGGTGCAGGAGCCTTCCAGACCCTGGTGAACCGGGACCTGGTGCGACCCGCGGAGCGGCTCTTCGTCATCGGCGGGGGCAATGTGGGTCTCATCGCGGCCTACCACGCCCTGCAGGCGGGCATCGAGGTGGTGGGACTCTGCGAGGCGGCCCCCCAGTGCGGTGGATACAAGGTCCACATCGACAAACTCATGCGCATGGGCGTGCCCATCCACCTGAGCCACACGGTGGTCAGTGTCACGGGGACCGAAGAGGTCGAGCATGTCACCATCGCCAAGCTGGACGAGCGCTGGAAGCCCATCCCCGGCACCGAGCAGACCTTCGCCTGTGACACCGTGCTGGTGGCCGTGGGTCTGGAGTCCTGCGACGAGTTCGTCACCAAGGCCAAGGCCTTCGGCCTCCAGGTCTTCGCCGCAGGCGATGCCGAGGAGATCGCCGAAGCCTCCGCCGCCATGTTCACGGGCCGCATCCGGGGACTGGAGATCGCCCGCTGCCTGGGCCGCGAAGTGGGCGAAGTCCCCACGGAATGGCACCACACGGCCGAGGTCTTGAAGAGCCGCCCGGGCATCACCCTGGACGAGTTCGCTCCGGAAGAGGCCGCGGGCATCTACCCGGTCTTCCATTGCAGCCAGGAAATTCCATGCAATCCCTGCACCTCCATCTGCCCCAAGGGTTCCATCCGCATCGAAGGCGGAGACCTCCTGGGCCTCCCCACCTTCAGCGAAGAGGACTGCATTGCCTGCGAGCAGTGTGTGGCCATCTGCCCCGGGCTGGCCATCACCCTGGTGGACTGGCGGAAGAGTGCGGAACTGGATGGGGTGGTGGTGACCCTGCCCTACGAGTTCGCCCCGGACTCCCTCAAGGAGGGGGATGTGGTGACCGTCATGGACACCGAGGGCGCCATCCTTGGCAACGTGCCCGTGCTCAAGATCCGGGCCCCCAAGTTCGCCGACCGCGCGCTCATGGTGCGGGTCCTGGCCCCGAGGGAGATCGCGAACCGGATCGCAGGCATTCGCGTGCAGGAGCCCTGGGTGGGCAATCCCGTGGAAGCCGCCGAGGAACGGGTCTCCGACGAGGAGATCGTGTGCCGCTGTGAGCGCGTCACCGCCGGCGAAATCCGGACCCACATCCGCGAAGGCGTCCGGGACATGAACCACCTCAAGGCCCTGACCCGCTGCGGCATGGGTGCCTGCGGTGGCAAGACCTGCCCCAGCCTCATCAAGCGCATCTTTAGGGAAGAAGGCGTCCCCTTGGATCGCGTCACCGATTTCACCCAGCGTCCCCTGCTCATGGAAGTCCCCCTGGGTGCCTTCGCGGGGGTGGGAACCTCGGCGGATCTGGGCGAGTACCGTCCCCACGCCGTCAGCGCCATGGAAGGAGGCCTGTAATGTCGACCCCCACCTACGAC
>CAZPUI010000601.1:0-3617 GCA_964589695.1 uncultured Solibacteraceae bacterium
AACTACCTGGAGCCCCTGCAGCATCCGGAGATGCTCCTTCCCCTGGCCATCTCTCGCATGCTGAAGGGCGAGCCCAGTCCCGGCTACGGCGATGGGCAGCAGGTGCGGGACTGGCTCTACTTGGAGGACCACTGCGCCGGCATCGAGACCGTCCTGGCCTCGGGGCGGTGCGGGGAGACCTACAACATCGGCGGTGACAACGAATGGAAAAACCTGGACCTGCTCAATGTCCTGTGTGATCGGGTGGATGAGGCCCTCCAGCGCCCCCAGGGCACCAGCCGCAGGCTCCAGACCTTCGTGAAGGACCGGCCGGGCCATGATCGCCGCTACGCCATCGATGCCACCAAGCTCCGGACGGAGCTGGGGTGGAAGCATGAGGTGAGTTTTCCCGAGGGAATCCGCCGAACGGTGGAGTGGTATGTTCAGCGTTTGCGAGCCTAGGTGCGTTTTCATCCCCACCCTCTGCACGGAACCCCATTGAACGAACCCCTCCTCACCCTCGCCATCCCCACCTACAACCGGTGCACCACCCTGGACCCATGCCTGGTGGCCATGCTTCCCCAGGTGGTCGCCCACGCCCCGCTGGTTGAACTTCTTATTTCAGACAATGCGTCGACGGATGATACCCCGACCCTGATTGCCCGGCATCAGGCCGCAGGTGCCCCCCTTCGCGTGATCAGGAACCCCACCAACATCGGCCCAGATGCGAATTTCGCCCAGTGCATCCGGGAGGCCAAAGGGAAGTTTGTGCTCGTTTTTGGCGACGATGATGTCCTGCTTGAAGGGGCCTTGGACAAGTTGCTGGCCGTGCTCAAGCAAGGAGATCCAGGGGTTGTCTTCATCCGAAGCTATGCCTTCAAGGACGACTTCAGGAAAGAACGACCGCGCAAACCCCCCCGGCAGCGGGTCCTGCGCTTCACCAACCCCCGCGCCTTTGCCGCCAAGGTCAACATTCTCTTTACCTTCATTTCCGGGAACGTGATCAACAAGCACTGCCTGCCCCAGGACTTCAACCCTGGGGCCTACCTCGACACCAACCTGGTCCAGCTGTCCTGGACCCTGAAGGCCGCCCAACGCGCCAAGGAGAACGTCGTCCTGGACGATTTCCTGGTGGCGGCAAAATCGGACAATTCCGGCGGATATGCGTTCTGCCAGGTCTTTGGCGTGAACATGAACCGCATTTTTCAGGTGCTGGAAGCCGAGGGTGATGATCCTGGGTTCTTCCAGGCCATCCGGCGACGCACGCTGAGCGGGTTCTTTCCCCGATGGATCCTGAACCTTCGAATCAAGGGAGAGAGCTTCAAGCAGGAAGATCATTTCAAGACGCTCGGTCCCATCTATCGAGGCTATTCGGCCTATTGGCTGATGGTTTGGCCCGCCGCCAAGTGGCCCCTGTTCCTGGCCAAGCCTTGGATAAGGCTTTGCCGCCACTGGGTGAAGCTCCTCCAGCTGTTCTGAGACCGGCCCCGGGTTGCCCGGCCAGGTCCCGCCGGGGCCGGGCTTGGGGAGCTCGGCTACAATCTGAACGTTGCCAATCCTGATCCATCCTTTGCTCGGGAGACTCGGATGAAAGTGGTCATTCTTGCGGGTGGTTATGGATCCCGCATCAGCGAGGAGAGTGTGCTGCGGCCGAAGCCGCTCATCGAGATCGGGGGAAGGCCCATCCTTTGGCACATCATGAAGACATACTCCGCCTTCGGGCTGAACGAGTTCGTCATTTGCCTCGGATACAAGGGCTACCTGATCAAGGAATATTTCTCGAACTATTTCCTGCATTTGTCCGACGTGACCTTCGACATGACCACGAACTCCATGGAGGTCCACCAGCGATCCGTGGAACCCTGGCGGGTCACCCTTGTGGATACGGGGGAGGCCACCATGACCGGGGGGCGCATCAAGCGGGTGGCTCCCTACCTCCGCGAGGACTTCTGCCTGACCTACGGCGATGGCGTGGCGGATGTGGACATCGCGGCCCTCCTGGCCCACCACCGGAAATCAGGCCTCCAGTGCACCGTGACCGCCGTACAGCCTGCGGGTCGCTTCGGCGCCTTGGAAATGGACGGGGACCGCGTGCTGGCCTTCAAGGAGAAGCCCCAAGGGGACGGGGCCTGGATCAACGGAGGCTTCTTCGTGTGCAGCCCCGGCGTGTTCGACACGATCGAGGGGGATGCCACCCTCTGGGAGAAGGAACCCTTGGAATCGTTGGCCCGACAGGGACAGCTTTCCGCCTACTTCCATCGCGGCTTCTGGCAGCCCATGGATACCCTTCGGGAGAAGCAGCACCTTGAAGCCCTGTGGGAGACCGGACGGGCCCCCTGGAAGGTGTAGTGATGTTCCGGAACGCCTTCAAGGGTCGCAGGGTCCTGCTGACCGGTCACACCTGGTTCAAGGGGAGCTGGCTGAGCCGATGGTTGCTGGACCTGGGGGCGGAGCTCAGCGGGTTTGCGCTGCCTCCCGCGACCCAACCGAGCCTCTTCGAGATCCTGGGCCTCCAGAAGCATGTGGACCACCGACTCGGCGATATCCGGGATGCGGACCTGGTGCGCCGCGTGGTGGCCGAAACGCGACCCGAGTATGTGTTCCATCTCGCCGCCCAGCCCCTGGTGCGCCTGAGCTATGCCGAGCCCCTGGCCACCTGGGAGACCAACGTGGGCGGAACGACACGCCTTCTGGAGGCCCTTCGCGCCTTTGGTCAAACCCGGGTCTGCGTGGTGGTGACCTCGGACAAGTGCTATGAGAACCGGGAACAAATCTGGGGCTACCGGGAATCGGATCCCATGGGAGGGCACGATCCCTACAGCTCCAGCAAGGGGGCCACGGAGTTGGCCGTGGCCAGCTGGCGCCGAAGCTTCTTCCAGGATCCCGACGGTATGCGACTCGCCTCGGCGCGGGCCGGGAATGTCATCGGGGGGGGCGACTGGTCCGCGGATCGCATCGTGGTGGACTTTGTGAAGGCCATCACCGCGGGAGATCCCCTGGTCCTGAGAAATCCCCAGGCCACCCGCCCCTGGCAGCATGTGCTTGAACCCCTCTCGGGCTACCTGTGGCTGGCGGTGCAACTGGGTGAACCCGAGGGCCACCTGCTCACCCAGGGCTGGAATTTCGGGCCCCGGGAGGAGTCCATGCGCAGCGTGGAGGACCTGGCCCGCAGCCTCGTAAGCGCCTGGGGTCAGGGGGAGGTCCATTGTGAGCCTGCCCCTCGGAACCTCCACGAGGCTGGGCTTCTGCGTCTGGATTGCACCCAGGCTTGGCACCATTTGGCATGGCGCGGGGTCTGGAATTTCGCCCAAACGGTGGACGAGACCGTGGCCTGGTATGCCGCCCACACCCAGGGCGCGGACATGACCGCCCAAACCTCCGCCCAGATTGCCGCCTATGCGCGGGATGCCGAGGTGGAACGATTGGCCTGGACCCTTTGAGATGGAGCGTGGCATGCAGGACCGCCTGAATCAGCTGAGGCAGGAAATCCTCGAAAAGACACGGGAGCTTGTCACCTTGCGCGAAGGGGTCAAACCCTTTGTTCCTGGCCCCACGGTGGTCCCCTATGCCGGTCGGGTCCTCGACGCCGACGAGGTGGAAGCGGGTGTCGCCTCCACGCCCGATTTCTGGCTCACCCC
>CAZPUI010000602.1:0-3613 GCA_964589695.1 uncultured Solibacteraceae bacterium
GGGTGCCCTCATCATGAGCAAGGCGTTGGGCCCCTGGGCGATCTCCATGGGAACCACCGTGGATGCCATGGGCGTCACGGTGGTGGCTTGGCCCAAGGTCTTTTTCATTCTGGCCGTGTTGCTCGGCATCCCGGGACTCATCGCTGGGTTCATCATGCAGAACCCCCCCGCTGGGTTCCTGCCCGCGGGCTATGTCCCCCCCACCACGGGCCAGGACAGCGCCAGCGCCGCCGCCCACAAGCCTTCCGAGTGCATTCGCAGCTCCCGCTTCGCCCTCCTCTGGTTCTTCTTCTTCTGCAATATCACCGCTGGGATCATGTTCATTGGTTTCCAGTCCCCCATGATTCAGGATCTGTTCAAGAATTCAGACCCCTCCCTGACCCCCGCCGCCCTCGCCGCGGCAGGTGCCACCCTGATCGCCATCAGCTCCCTGTTCAATGGCATTGGACGCTTCTTCTGGGGCGGTTTGTCGGACAAGATCGGTCGGACCATGACCTTCCGGATCATCCTGGGCTCGCAGGTGCTCGTGTTCCTGCTGCTCACCCAGGTGAGTAACCCCTACATGTTCGGCATCCTGGTGTGCTACATCCTGCTCTGCTACGGCGGCGGATTCGGTACAGCACCCTCCTTCGTGCTGACCCTCTTCGGCAGCCAGGTCATGGGTGTGGTCTATGGGTGTCTCCTCACCGCGTGGTCCATGGCCGGGCTGGTGGGTCCCCAGGTGGTGGCCATCGTGAAGGACTCCATGAAGGATGATCCTGCCAAGGCTGCGAACTACGTCTTCATTATTGGGGCCTGCATCCTGGCCCTGGGCTTGGTGGTCTCTCTGGCCATCAGTGACAAACCCTTCGAGAAGAAAGCCTGATCATCGCCCGCAAGGTCAGAGTGGAGCAGGCAGGTCCTCGGCTTGGGCAGCCTGTTCCGCTTTGAATGAGGTCATGATCTCGCCTTCCACAGGAGCCAACCATGATTGAACCCGCCGTGGCCCAGGGCATCGAACGCCTGGCGAACCGCTATCCCAGCCGGGAATCAGCGTTGATTCCCGCCCTCGACGCCGTACAGCGCGCCCACCACAACAGCCTTACCCCTGACGATGTCAGGGAGGTGGCGGACCTCCTGAAGCTTCCCCGAAGCACCGCCTGGGGCGTGGCCACCTACTACACCATGCTGAACACGGCGCCCGTGGGGACCTACCACCTGCAGGTGGATGTCAATGTGCCTGGCATGCTCATGGGGGCCGATGAGGTTCTCGCCCACCTGGAGCAGAGCCTGGGCATCAAGGCGGGCGAAACCACTGCCGATGGGCGCTTCACCCTGTCCAAGGTCGAGGATCTGGGCTCCTGCGGTACCTGTCCCGTCATCCAGGTGAACGATACCTATTACGAAAACATGACCGTGGACAAGGTGGATGCCCTGCTTTCCGCCCTGCGTCAGGGAACCATGCCCCCGCGGCAGACGGACTACCACGTGGGGGGAGAGCGTTCGATCCTCTTGAAGAACCGCACGAACCCGGAGGCCACGACCCTGGCCGGGGCCCAGGCCACCGGTGCCTACCAGGCCCAAGCCAAGTGGTGGCCGAAGTCAAGGGCGCCATTCTGCGTGGACGTGGGGGAGCCGGGTTCCCGGCGGGCATGAAGTGGGAATTCCTTCCAAAAAACGATCCCCGACCCGTGTACCTCGTGTGCAACGCCGATGAGGGTGAGCCTGGGACCTTCAAGGACCGGCAGATCATGGAGTACGACCCTCATCTGCTGATCGAAGGGATGGCCATCGCGGCCTATGGAATCGGAGCCAAAAAGGCCTTCATCTACATCCGGGGAGAGTTCCGCTGGATCAGCGAAATCCTGGAGAAGGCCATCGCGGAAGCCACCCAGGCCGGCCTCCTGGGGGACCTGGATATCATCGTCCACCGTGGCGCAGGTTCCTATGTTTGCGGGGAAGAGACCGCACTCATCGAGTCCATCGAGGGTAAGCGGGGCAATCCACGCCTGAAGCCGCCCTTTCCTGCCAACAGCGGACTCTATGGGTGTCCCACCATCGTCAAGAATGTCGGGACCCTGGCCGCCGTGCCTGTATTCATCATCCAGGGCTCCGAGGCCTTCCGCAATATCGGGAATCGCGGGGGCCACGGTCCGAAGATCTTCGGGGTCAGTGGCCATGTACAGCGGCCCGGCGTCTACGAGTTCCCCATGGGGACGCCCCTGCGCGCCATCCTCGAAGCCGCGGGGGGGGTGAAGGGCCAGCTGAAGGGCGTGATCGTGGGAGGCCTGTCCGTTCCCATCCTTCGGCCCGAGGAAGTGGATGCCCTGACCATGGACTACGATGCCTGCGTCAAGGCTGGAACCATGCTGGGGTCGGGCGGGAGCATGGTCATCAATGACACGGTCTCCATTCCGGAACTCGCGGCGAGGGCCATCCATTTCTATGCCCACGAGTCCTGTGGTCAGTGCACGCCCTGCCGGGAGGGTTCCCAGGCGGTGAAGTGCCTGATCCACAAGCTGCTGGACGGACGAGGCACCCATGCCGACATCGATCGGATCCTGCACTTCTGCCGCACCATCGACGGACTGACCCTGTGCCCCACCGGCGGTGCCTTTGCCATTCCCATTCGATCGATGATCGAGAAGTATCGCAACGAATTCGAAGCCCTCGTGCTCCCAACAACCGTGTGATGAGGCCAATGCCATGAAGCTCACCATCAACGAAGTACCCTGTGAGGTACCCGAAGGCACCACGGTGCTTGACGCCGCACGGGCGTGCGGCGTCTTCATTCCCTCCCTCTGCCATCATCCCCGGACGGGTCCTGCGGGCAAATGCAGGGCCTGTGTGGTGGAAGTCGAAGGCCAGCGCGGGCTCCAGACCTCCTGCACCGTGAAGGTCCGGGAAGGCATGGTGGTCCGCTCGAACACCGAAGCGGCCTTGGCCGCCCAGCGCATGGTGGTCGATTTGGCCCTCTCCACGGGGCGCCATGACTGCCTCAGCTGCGAGCAGAACGGGATCTGCGAACTCCAGACCGCGGCCTATTTCCTGGGCATCGAGCGGCCTTCCATCGAGATGCCCCTGGAGGAATGCCACCTGGATGACAGCAGCGAGTCCATCCGGCGGGATCACTCCAAGTGCATCAAGTGCGGACGCTGCGTGGCCGCCTGCAACGATCTGGTCATGCACGAGGTGCTGGATTTCGGCAACCGAGGACGGGATATCACAGTGATCTGTGACGAGGACCTGCCCATGGGCCAGTCCTCCTGTGTCCGCTGTGGCGAGTGTGCCCAGGTCTGTCCCGTGGGGGCGCTGGTCTACAAGCCGGGGATCGGAAAGGCTCGGAGCTGGGAGCTGAAGAAGACCCGCACCATCTGCCCCTACTGCGGTGTTGGATGCAACATCGATGTCGTCACCACCAAGGAGGACAAGATCCTCTACGGTCTTGGCACCGAGAAGGATTGGCAGGAACTCCCCAACCAGGGAATGCTCTGCGTGAAGGGGCGCTTCGGGCTCGATTTCGTCAACCATCCCGATCGCATCACCCACCCCATGATCCGCAAGGAAGGCAAGCTGGTGGAAGCTTCCTGGGATGAGGCCCTGGACTTCGCGGCGGCGGGTTTGGCCTCCACCC
>CAZPUI010000603.1:0-3610 GCA_964589695.1 uncultured Solibacteraceae bacterium
GCTTCCGGACCGCCGTGCAGCTGGCGGGCATGATCCGCGCTCTGGGGCTGGGCAGAGCGCTGGTCTACGGTGCTTCGGGCGGATCGCGCGAGGCGCTGCTGACGGCGATCCGTCATCCTGATCTCGTCGCCGGCGTCGTCTGTCAGTGGCTGTCGGGCGGCGGCATCGGCATCGCCACGCTGCCCAACGCCTACAATGCCAATCCCTGCATGATGGCGGGGATCGGCGGCATGGAAGTCCACGATCCTTCCGTCCTCCAGCACCGCGCCGATGCGTGCCTGTCCTTCTCGCTCAAAGGTGACCAGTTTCATGGGGGCTCCTATTTTCTTTGGTTTCGGTGGAGACACGAAGGCGATGACACCATCCAAGACTTTTGACACGAATGAGGGAACGATCTGAACGTTGCGCTCACGAAAGCCCCTCTTTCACATCCTTGCAGTGGGCGAGCCAAGCCCGCCCCCCACGTCTGATGCCGGAGCCCCCCATGCCGTCCACCCACGAGGTCATCGCCCAGCTTCCTCCCCACCTCCGGCGCTATGTGGTGAACCAGGACTACGGGAGCTACACCCCCCGGGATCAGGCGGTGTGGCGCTACATCCTGAAGCGGTTGACCTCCAACCTGCGGGAGACGGCCCACCCCAGCTACCTCCGGGGTCTGGAGGCCACGGGCATCGGGGTGGAGCGCATCCCGAGCCTGGACGACATGAACGCGCGCCTGGAAACCCTGGGATGGAGGGCGGTGGGGGTGCGGGGTTTCGTGCCCCCGGCGGTCTTTACGGAACTCCAGGCCATGGGGGTCCTGGCCATCGCCTCGGATATCCGTACCCATGAGCATGTGGCCTACACGCCCGCGCCGGACATCGTTCACGAAAGCGCAGGCCACGCCCCCATCCTGGCGGACGGCCGCTATGGGGAGTACCTCCGGCGCTGCGGAGTGGTGGGCTTCAAGTCCATTGCCAGTCTGGAGGATCAGGCCGTCTATGAAGCCATCCGGAACCTGAGCGTGGTGAAGGAGGATCCCGCGGCCACCCCCGAAGACCATGCCCTGGCCCAGGCCCGGCTGGAGGCAGCCTCCGCCAGTCGCCGCGAGGTTAGCGAAAGCACGAAGGCCAGTCGCCTCTATTGGTGGACGGCGGAGTATGGCCTGGTGGGGGATCTGGAACACCCCCGCATCTATGGGGCCGGGCTCCTCTCCAGCCTGGGCGAAGCGGAACACTGCCTCCGCTCCGAAGTGCTCAAGGTGCCCCTCTCCCTGGTCTGCGCCGACACCGAGTACGACATCACCCGCATGCAGCCCCAGCTCTTCGTGGCCCGGGACTTCGATCATCTTTTCGAAGTTCTGGAGGCCTTCGAATCCACCCTGGCCTGGAAGCGCGGGGGGGATTTCGGCCTGGGGGTGGCCCTGCGGGCCCGCACGGTGAACCACCTGGTGCTCTCCAATGGGCTGGAAGTCACGGGAAGGGTGGTTCGGGTGGAGGAAGGGAGGGGCCCAGGTCTCCGGGCGGCCCTGGCGGTTCTGGAAGGGCCCACCCTCGTATCCCGGGGGGGGAAGGCCCAGGATCGACCCTGGTCGGGCAGCGCGGTGGTGGCCTTTGGGGTGGGGGCGCTGCCCCACCGAGGGACCTTCGAACTGGAACTGGATTCCGGGCTATCCCTTAGGGGCTTCCGGGTGGATGACGCTCAGGTGGTGAACCTCCGGGGCACCCTGGAGGGGCGGGACCTGGACCTGCCCACCGTCGCCCAGCTCCACCTGAGCGAAGCCCTGCCCAGCGTGGCCGGGGGACCCGCCGATCCGGGCACCTGGGACCGCTGGTTCGGGGAACTGCATGCCTTTGCCGCCGGGGATTCGGAGCAGGTGGCCCGGGACCACCGGGCCCGGGCCCTGGCCCCGGAGCTGGGGGCGCTGTACGAAGCCCTGGCGCAGTGCAGAGCCACCGGGAACCCCGTGCCGGAGGAGTTGCGGGGCCGCGTGGCGTCGTATCCGGAGGAGTGGTTGCTGCGGGAAGAACTTAGTTGAGGACGTCCAGGGTCCTCAGGACCGGGAAGTACTCCGGGGGCGGCGTGGCCCCCAGCACGGGATCCAGGATGTTCCAGGCCATGAATCCATCGTCGGAGCGGGGGTCGAAGAGGAGGAAGGCCAGACGGGCCAGGGGCTGATCCATGGGAACCAGGAGTGAGCCTGGAGGCAGGGTCTGCTCGCAGGTCTCCCAGGCACCCGTGAGTTCGCGGAGCTTGTGGGTACCCTGGTATTCCCGCTCCGCCACCTTGTTGGTGGCGATGCGGAAACGCTCACCCTTGAACTGCAGGTCCTTGTCCGTGCGGAGGAAACGGATGCCGTGGGCCTCCAGACGGTCCACCACGCTGGCCAGGATCCGTCCCCCCGGGGCCGCCGTGGGTCTGGGTCCGGGGCCCGAGGGACGGACCGCGGGGGCTGGGGGAGCCGCCGGAGCTGGCAGGACGTAGAATCGGGGCGCCAGGCTCGTTTCCGGGGCCTCGGTGGGCCCGAAGTGGGGCATCCGTTCCGTGCGCTCACCCCCGGGCACCCGCTTGCGGAGGGGCCGATCCGGAACGTAGGGGTTGCGCTCCGTCACGGTCTGGGCGAAGACGATGGGGACTTCGGGCCCCTTCACCAGCTTCTGGCGCACGGCCAGGGGTTTGCCGATGATGGATTCGGCTTCCGCCTGGGCCACCGCCTTCCTCACCTCTTCCTTGTGCCTGGCCACCCAGTCCACGATCTCCTCGCAGAACCAGTGGTTGGACTTGATCCGGTCCTCGAAGGATGCGTACGAGTAGGTTTCGGACAGGATGCCCAGCCGATTGCGCACCCCAAAGTAGGTGGAGGTGTACCGGGCCTTGGCCAGGTCCTCGTCGGAGCCATAGAACCGCTCGGCACCCCGGCTCACGCCGCCATAGTAGAAGTAGCTCCAGCCGTGCTTCTCCTGGATGGTCTTGGTGACCGCGGGCAGAAGGCTGTTCCGGAGGAGCCCCACCGTGGCCTTGGAATCGTTGGGGCTGAGGGAGGTCTCGTAGGTCAGGTAGAAGCCGCTGTCAGGGCTGCCATCGGTGGTATGCAGGTCCACCGCCACCTGGGGGTCGTACTGGGTGAGCAGCCGGGCCATGGAACGGGCTTCGGCCGTTTCCAGCTTGGTGCAGTCCCGGTTCAGGTCCAGGTTCTGGGCATTGGCCCGCTGACCCATGCCACCGATGGGGCCATTCTGGCCTCCCCGGTTCGCGACGGTGACCCGCTCGTTCCCATCTGGGTTGTAGATGGGCGCAATGAGGAGCACCACGTCCTTCAGCCACGCATTCCGCTTGCCCTGGGCCAGGTCCCGCAGGAGCCAGAGCAGGGCCTCCTTGCCCTCCACCTCACCCGCATGGATATTGCCCTGGAGGTAGATGCGGACCTTCTTGGTGGCCAGCACCTGCTCCGGGGAAGGACCTGGGGCCCCGATCACCGCCAAGGGCAAGGGGCGTCCTCCGAAGCTGTAGCCGAAGGTGGTGAGATGGACCTGGGCGGAGGCGGCGGCCATGGCCTTGACGAAGCCCATGACATCCTCGGAGCGGCTCGGGGCGGCGAACTGGGTGGCCTCAGGACCGGTCAGGGGCCCTC
>CAZPUI010000604.1:0-3604 GCA_964589695.1 uncultured Solibacteraceae bacterium
GAGGCTGTCCTCGTCAGCGATTCCAAGCATATGGCGGACTCAGGCCCCTGGCGGGACCTGGAGATCGTCATGGACATCCCCGACAACGCCGTCTCCATCGTGGCCGGCGTTCGCTTGAATGGACGGGGCCGACTGTGGATGGGGGCACCGACTTTCCAAATGGTGGACGTAGACACCCCCATCACCAACGCACTGCACCACCCCGGTGGCCCGGCGTGGGATGTGCTCGGTAGCCGGCCCTCCGACTGCACCGCCCTTTGGGATCCCGCGGAACGTTTCCAGGGTCAACCGGTACTTCGTTTCGCTTCCCGCATCTCCATTTCTGGGGGGTTCGGAACCCTCCAGACCGCCAAGCTGGCCGCTTTGTTCCAGCATCGGCGGGTCCGCATGGGTGCCTGGGTGCGCGGTGAGGATCTGCTTGGGTATGGCGCGCTCTGGCTCAGGGTCGATGGACCCGAGGGTGAAGTGCTCGCCTTCGACAACATGAACCATCGCTTCCTGCAAGGCACCTTCCCCTGGCGGTGGGTGGAGGTTGTCCTGGATGTCCCCGAAACCGCCTACGTGATGCACTACGGCTGCCTCGTCAGCGGCCCCGGTGTGCTGCTCATGACTGAACCCACCTTCGAGATCGTGGACCCCTCGGTGCCCCTCACCACCTCCTAGGCCATCCGTCCTGACTCCCGCCTTCGCCCCTTGGCATTCCAAGGGTAGCTGAGGCTGCCTCTCCAACACGCGGGCTGCGAAGCACCGGCCCCCGACTTTATCCACCCATGACGGCCACCCCCGTGGCCCAGGAGACCTGCATGTCCACGGACACAAAACCACCTTCCCGCTGGCCCCTTCTGCTTCCCCTGCTGCTTTGGGGGCTCCTGACCTTCGTGGGCATCGCCTCCCTTCCCCTGAGCTCAGGCCCCCAGCTCTTCCTGGGACCCATCGATCAAGGAACCTGGATTCCCTGGAGCTATGTGGTGCCTCCCATCTTTCTTGGGCTCCTGACAACCATGGCACTGTGGTTCCGCCGGTTTACCCCCTACCGTCGCCGGGGTCTCTGGATCTCCACCGCCGCATCGCTGAGCTGCTTGGCCTTTGTGGTGATGGGCCTTTCCTGGGTGAGCCCCGCCTTCGGTCCCAAAGGAAGTGTTCGGGAGGTGTCTGACTTCACACCCGAGGGCACCAAGTCGCTCGAGGATCCCCTCCTGGTGGACCTCGGCCAGGGGCTGCGTTTGGCCTACAGTCCCGTGGTGCCAGCGGATTCCAGTGGCTGCACCCTGCCCCACCGTGTGACACCGCCCTTGGAGAAGCCCGGCGTGGATGTGGAAGGCCCCTTGAACCAGCAGTCTTTATCGAATCTGGTGGCCTTCACCCGTGCCTACGGCCACCTTCGCTGGTTCCATCCCACGGATGCGGCCCGCCAATCGAACTGGGACAATCTGGCCGTCCTTGCCATGCCGACCATGGCCTCGGCACGGGATGCCATGGAATTGCGTGAGAGGTTGATGACCTTCTTTGCGTCCTTTGCTCCCACAGCCCAGTTCCTGGCCTCCAGCGAGATCCCCAAACCCGTGGCTCTGCCCCAGGGCGCCACCCGGCAGGCCCGCTGGATTCACCGGGGTGCCTATGGCATCAGCATGGACATACGTGCCGCCGCAGGTCCGCCCCGCGCCTCACGCCTGGCGGCGGTAGCCGTGGCCTGGAACCTCCTGCGCCACTTTTCTCCCTACCTTGAGACCGTGGCGATGGACTGGGAGCGCGCCCTGGAGGATGGACTTCGGGATGCGGCGACGGCAGGGGATGATGCCACGTTCCTGCACACCTTTCGCACCTTCATGAGCCGCTTCCGGGACGGCCATATCTGGCCCAGGATGCCCAAGGACATGTCCCGCAACTTCAGCCTGCCCTTCTCCGTGGCCCACGCCGAAGGCAGAGCCTTTGTCCTTCGGGTAGCCCCTCACCAGGATGCGCGACTCACACCGGGATGCGAGATTCTTTCCGTAGAAGGAGAAAGCGGGGAAGCGCGCCTGGCGCGAATCGCCTCGGAGGCCTCAGGCGTAAGTCCGGGGCACCGCATCGTGGCCTCCGAAATGATGTTCGGTGGGGTGGCCAAGGAAGGTGCCACGCGCCTTCGGTGGCGGACCCCCATGGGCCAGGTGGTGGAGACCGATGTGAATGCCGGAAAAATGTTCATGGCACCCAGGGACCCCAAGAACACCGTGCGGGAAATCACCCCCGGCATCGTCTACGTGGATGTGACTTTGCCGAATCCCGATCCCAAGGCCACCCTCGCCCGCTTGGCGCAGGCCAAGGGCATCCTCATCGATGTGCGCGGCTACCCGGGGGAAGGATTCCTGGAGGCCTTCCTCCTTCCCCATCTGGCCACGGGCCCGATGCGCTATGCCCCCTTCCACCTTCCGCAGGTGAGTTCCCCGGACCGTAGCACATGGGTGTGGAAACCTCAGGTACGCAGCGTGATCGTGCCCAAGGGAAAGCGAATCCAGGCCCCGGTGGTGTTCCTGGTGGACGCGGGAGCGCAAAGCTATGCAGAGACCCTGTTGAGCCTCGTGGAGCACTACAAGCTGGGGACCCTCGTGGGGGAGCCCTCCACGGGTACCAATGGCAATGTGGCCACGGTGCGCTTGCCAGGGGGTGTCGAATTCAACTGGACGCCCCTGCGGGTGCTGCGCCATGACGGCAGCCGCTTCCACCAAGTGGGCATCCGTCCCACGGTACCCGTGAGTCGCACCGTGAAGGGCCTGATGGAAGGCCGGGATGAGGCCCTGGAGCGGGCCGTGGCGTTGCTACAAGGGCATTAGTGCAGTGGATAGGTCTTCTCCCCGGCCCGCACCGCCACCTTCAGATGGTTCTCCTCCGGGGGGATAGGGCAGTTGTAGACCCCGGAGTAGTTGCAGAGGGGGTTGTAGGCGCGATTGAAATCCAGGGTGAGGGTGTCCCCCTTCTCCAGCCTCAGGTCCAGGAAACGGCCTACGGTGTAGGTCTCCTTCCCCGTGGTGAGGTCCGCGAAGGGCACGAAGAGATGGGCGTCACCCTCCCCGTAGGCCAGGAGGGTGTGGTCCTTCCCCCCCAGGCGGAAATGGAGCCGGGCATAGGGTTTGAAGGGCTTGCGCTCGTTGCGGGTGGTGGGGAGGGTGGTGGCCTCGGCCGCCGGAATCCGCGCCACCCGCGCCTTCACGACGAAGGCAGGATCGGCGGGGAAGTATTTCAGCCCCTGGAAGGCCTTCAGTTCGGGCCGCTCGGGATCGAAGACCAGGAGCACCGCCCGCTCGGGACTCAGCTGGAACTGGACATGGAAGCGCCCCAGGGACACGATCTCCCGGTCGGCCAAGGGACGCGCCTGGCCCTGCTCCGTCCAAGTCCACCGCCCCTCTTGCTGGCGAACCACCACCACGGTCTGGGCTCCACCCGAGGCGTCCATTTCCAGCCCCTCCGACGTCAGCCTCAGATGCCCCACCTTGTCCTTGGCCACGGACAGCCGCTGGACCCCCGCCATGGGCGAGGCCTTGCCCGTGCGGAACTCCAGGTCCTTCTTCGCCCTGGCCTGCTCGAGGTCACCCTGGCCGAGCGCGCGGCGCTCCTGCTCTGGCGCCTG
>CAZPUI010000605.1:0-3600 GCA_964589695.1 uncultured Solibacteraceae bacterium
CACCATGTCCGGGTCAGCCTCGGAAAGCCCGAGGAGATGGCCGCCTTCTGGGCCGCCGCTGCCCCCATCCTGGACGGTTGCGGCTGCTAAGAGGGTGCCTGAAAATTAAACGCACCCGCGACGAGTCCAGGCGGGATGCACCGCAAGGAAGCGCCCTGAAACCTTCCTCGGGAAGGGTCCATTCATGGGCAGTTCCTTGAGGAGTCGATGTGCGCTTTCCCTACTTCCTGCTGGCCACAAGCCTGGGCGCCCAGGTTGCAGCCCTTCCCACCACCTGGGCCTCCGCGGCCCTGCGCCTGGAGGCACATCTCCCCAAGTCCAGGCTCGGGGTGGCCTTCAGCATGGATCCCGCCGAGGTTCATTGGCTGAAGCTGCCGGAGCTGGTCGGCGGGAAGGGCTGCCCCGACCAGCCCCCCAGGGATGGACAGGCGCGGGCCGTGGGCGTGCTGCTGCCCTGGGCGCGGCTGGAGTCCCTGCTCCGGGAGCAGAAGGCCCACGGCGAGGCCTGGCGCATCCTGGCGGAGGATGTGTTGCGCATGTCGGTTCCGCGGAGCAACTACCTGCGACCCCTGCCTTCCCGTGGCAAGCAAGCCGTTCGGACCTTCACGCCCCTGCCCCTGGCGGAGGTGTGGACCCAGTGGATGAAGGTGCCGGACTGGGCCTCCCACGTGGATCTGACGGCCGCGGAGCCCGGGATCGAACCCATGGCCAACCTTCTGCCCAAGAGCTGGGAGGTCCGCCGGTTCCTCCCCGCCCTGGTCGAGGGCATGGTGGAGGGGCTGGTCCGGGATCCCGAGCACCCGGTGCTGCAGAAGAACCTGGCGGCCCTCCTGCCCCTGCTCCAGCCCAAGGACCGTGATGCATGGGTGCCTCGCCTCCTGGAGGTGCGGCCCCTGCCAGGACAACCCTGGCCCCCGGAGAACATCCTGCGGGCCCTGTGGTCGGCCTACCACAGCACGGATGGCGACCACAGCACCCTGATGACGGTACTTCTGCAGTTGAACGCCAAGCCCGATTCCGTTTTCCTTCCCGAAACCTGGGAGGCCCACCACAGCTGGAGGCTGCGGCGGCTCATCCTCTGCGGGGCCTGCGACACCTTTCTGCGGGGGCCCGAGCACCTCCTGACCTGGCTGGACCGCCTGCGGGAGCTGGCCGGGCCAGGCTACCAGGGCTGGGGCAAGGAGATGCAACAGCTCAGTCGACCCACCCTGGACCGAACGCTCCAGGACCAGATCACGGCATCCCTGCAGCGGCCGCCCCTTCCGGCCCTTCCGATCCCTGAACTGCGGCCCGCCCTTCTGGCCTTTCAATCGCCCGAGGATACCGAAGCCTTTCGCCCCGTGCTGCGCACCGCCCCGGCCCTTTCGGGCTGGTCCCCCCAGGAGCTTCGCCTGGGGCCCCTGCCCGCCGTCCATCAGGCTCCGAAACGCCGCTGGGCCCTGGTGGTGGAGGACAAGGTGGTCCTAGAGGGCGAGGACCTGCCGGTGCCCGAGACCCTGCGGGAACAGCTGCTGCGGTTCCGACCCTCCCGCCTGGAGCGGGCCCACGAGGCGGTGGCCCTGGGCGGCACGAATCCCGGTCCCCATCGCTTCCGTGCCCGCTTGCTGGAACGCCGCATGCCCCACGCCTACCTGGAGGATTTCCTGGCAGAGGATGCGCGCCTGGCGCACTTCGTACCCGAGCTCCGGCCCGAGGCCTACCAGCCCAACCTGTGGTATCAAACGGCCCTGCTCGCCATGCCCACCCTGGACACGGACCTGGCCACCTGGCCCCAGGACGCCAGGCGCTGGCGGGCCTATGCCTTCTGGAGCACCTTTCGGACGATCCTGAACGGACCCCTCACCCTGGGGAATGGCCTCAAGGCCTGGGAGGGGGACTTCCCGGGTCTGCTCAACCTCAGGGCCGAGGTCCATGAGGCCGTCGGTCAGGAGCTGGGCCGCATGGGGGCGGCCAAGGAACGCAAGTTGTGGTTCCAGGCGGCCTGGGATGCCCTGCTGGCTCGCCAGGGCCTGCTTCCCTTCCTGGAAGCCCGGCTCCCAGGGCTGCTCCAAGGCAATCTGAGGTCCGCCCTCAGTGCCCTTGGCCAACAGAACGAGGCCAGGGTGGTGGACAACCAGTGGAAGGACCTGCCCCAGGCCTACCGCTGACCTGACCTGCGATAGTGGAAGGATGATGGATGTCCTGACCCCGACCCTGGAGCGCCTGCGGTTGTTGCAACCCTTTGGCAACCCTGGTGCCAGGACCGAAGGGGAAACGCTTCTGGCGGAGCTCCGGGACGCCTACCGGCGGGACCCCTCCAGCTTCAGTCCCGAGATGCTGGGGGAACTCAAGGGCCTCTCCGAGTCCTGCCGCCGCGGGTCACTGGATCCGGCGCAGGTGCTTCGCGAACTCTTCGGCTACACGGAGTTCCGTCCGGGCCAGCGGGAGATCCTCGAGGCCGTCATGGCGGGTCGGGATGTCCTGGGGGTACTGCCCACGGGAGGGGGCAAGTCCCTCACCTACCAGATCCCCGCCCGGGCCCTGGGGGGACTCACCCTGGTGATCTCACCCCTCATCAGCCTGATGAAGGACCAGGTGGATTCGGGGAGCGAGGCCGGCCTGGCCACCACCTTCCTCAACTCCAGCCTGGATGCCGAGACCCGGCGGGCCCGTTTGGCGGCCTTCCACCGGGGGGAAATCGAGCTGCTCTACGCCGCACCGGAGGGACTGGAGGTCTACCTGGCAGCCATCCTGGAGGCCCGTCCTCCCAGGCTGGTGGCGGTGGACGAGGCCCACTGCATCAGCCAGTGGGGCCACGATTTTAGACCCTCCTATCGAAACCTGGCGGGGCTCAAGGCCCGCTTCGGAGGGGTGCCCATCCTGGCGCTCACGGCCACGGCCACCCCCGCCGTCCAGGACGACATCATCCAGCAGCTGGGCATGGTGAATCCCTACGTGCACGTGGGGTCCTGCTTCCGGTCCAATCTCCACCTGCAGGTCGTGAAGAAGGGCGGGGGACTCAAGGTTAGGGAGGCCATCCTGGCCTACGTGCGGAAGCATCCGGGGGAAACCGGGATCATCTACTGCCTCTCCCGTCAGGGCACGGAGCAGCTGGCGGACCACCTCAAGTCCCACGGGGTGAAGGCCGAGGCTTACCACGCCGGGCTGGAGCCGAACCAGCGGGCCCGGGTCCAGGAGGCCTTCCGCCGGGACCAGGTGGATGTGGTCACCGCCACCCTGGCCTTCGGCATGGGCATCGACAAGCCCGATGTGCGTTATGTCCTCCACCGGGACATGCCCCGCAGCCTGGAGGCCTACGGCCAGGAAATCGGGCGTGCCGGGCGGGATGGGGATCGCAGCGAGTGCCTGCTCTTCTACTCCTGGGCGGATGTCCTCAACCTGGAACGCTTCACGGACGAACTGGATCCCACCCAGGCCCGGCTCCAGCGGCGCCAGATTCGTGGGATGTACGACTTCGCCGAGGCGCGACGCTGTCGTCACCAGGCCCTGGCGGCCCATCTGGGCCAGGTCATTCCGGACTGTGGGGATGCCTGCGACATCTGCTCCGGGCGGGACCTTCTGGCGGTCGATCCTGTGCGGGCCGTCAAGGTCCCGAAGGCT